>NZ_CP113864.1:1085000-1385000 GCF_026914285.1 Caldicellulosiruptor naganoensis | reverse complement strand
ACTTCCTATTTTGTACCCAAAAGAGTATGAACTGTGGGAAAAAAGACCACATGAGCACTGTATGCCAAATGGAGAGAGCATGCATGAGCTTTATCTTCGTGCAGTCTCTGCTTTTGAGGATATTGTAAAGACAAATGTTGGAAAATGTGTATGTATAGTAACGCATGGAACATTGATTCGTGCACTTTTGACATACATAAAAGGATATGAGTTTGAAAGGCTAAACGAAATCTTGTGGCAGGATAACACTGCAATAAATATAATTGAATACAAGGATAACAGATATAACCTGCTTGTAGAAGGTGACTGGTCACACTTGGGTGAAGAGCTTTCTACTATTGCCTATCAAGACTGGTGGCAACAGTTTTTAAAAGAACGAGGAATTTGCAATAGTAATATCAATATAATCGAAAGGAGAGAAAGGTATGAATGAATCAGCTTATCTTCAGATGTTCAAAGACACAGATGCACTTTTAGAAGGCCACTTTTTATTGACATCAGGAAAACATAGTTCAAAATATCTTCAGTGTGCAAAGATATTGCAATATCCAAACCTTGCAGAGACAATTTGCAAAGACCTTGCAAAAAACTTTGCAGGACAAGAAATTGATGTTGTAATTGGACCAGCGATAGGAGCGATTACTTTGTCATATGAGCTTGCAAGACAGCTAAATTGCCGTTCTATCTTTGCAGAAAGAGAAGATGGAATAATGAAACTTCGTCGAGGCTTTAAGATTGAAGAGGGTGAAAAAGTATTAGTTGTAGAAGATGTCATTACAACAGGTGGCTCTGTAAAAGAAGTAATAGAAATCGTCAAAGAAAGCAGAGGAGAGATTGTAGCAGTTGCAGGAATTGTTGATAGAAGTGGCGGTAAGGTGGATGTGGGATATCCGTTAAAGACCCTTTTGACTCTTAACATTGAAACCTACGAACCTGATTCTTGCCCTCTTTGCCGGGAAGGGATTCCTCTTGTAAAGCCGGGGAGTAGAAAGGTGAAATAATAGGACGAAGAAAAATACCAAAGTGACCTCCTTCCTCCTTTATTCCAGTGAGAAGGAGGTCTTTTTTCTTGACTTTGTCAGTTTGAAGCTCAAAAAGCTTGGGAGGACTGGGATTGACAAAATATGGACCTCAATTTTGTCACTACATCATTTGCTAATACCAATAAATTCTAAGCCTTCCTCATATGTCATGAAGTTTTTTGGACCCTTTACTTGACTTTGTCAGTTTGAAGCTCAAAAAGCTTGGGAGGACTGGGATTGACAAAATATGGACCTCAATTTTGTCACTACATCATTTGCTAATACCAATAAATTCTAAGCCTTCCTCATATGTCATGAAGTTTTTTGGACCCTTTATCTTCATTACATTCAGTATATCTCCAGCTCCTCCCTCAATTCTTTGCTTTATCAAATATTTCTTCCCTTTTATCTCTATTTCAAAAAAGTTCATTGAATATATTGCTTCCATTATCCTTTCACTACTTATTCCTTTACCTTTTCTCCTCAAAATATATTCCAATGTCCTTTGCAGTAAAAATGCCAAAAAACATATCACAAAATGTCCTTTTATTCTGCTTTCTGTAAAGTGATATATCGGTCGCACTTCTAAACAGCTTTTCATTACTCTGAATGACTGTTCTATCTTCCATAAATCGTGATATGCTCCTAAAACCTCTTCTACATCCATATCCTTTTTGCTCGTTTGAATTGCATAATAACCGTCAAATTTCTCATCTCGTTTTATCGCTTCCTCATCCAATACATATTCTTCTGATTTTGATTTCTTCTTCAAATATTTCCTTGCACCTTTCTTTTCTAAGGCTGTTATGCTTCCTTTGTTCTCTAAAAGCTCTTTGGCTTTTCTTACCAATCTCTCTCTGTCTTCTTTGTCTTTCTTGGCTCTCTTGCTTGAATACGTTATTATCAAATTCTCTTCTATTTTGAACTCTTTACCCTCTTCATCCTTGACAATATTTGTTCTTTCCAATACCTTATATTTGAATTCATCACCATAAATTTCTTCAGCATTCAAACATCTTTTGCCATCAAGTCTTTTATATCCTTCTTCATTAAAAACTTCATCTAAAATTTCTTTACTTGCATTCTTTAATCTGCTTGCTACTATATAGTCGTACCCAGCTTCTTTTATCATCTTTAAATTTATTCTGCTGTTAAGCCCTTTGTCTGCTACTATTATTATCTTATCTATACTAAATTTTTCCTTCAGCTTCCTCAGTATCTTTACCATCGTCTTGCTATCTATCGTATTACCAGGAAAAAGTTCATACCCTATCGGTCTGCCTTCTTTGTCCACCAAAAGCCCTAATACAACTTGCACTTCATTTACCTTGTTGTCTTTGCTAAACCCAAAATTTTTAAGTTCATCCGCTCTACAACTCTCAAAGTATATTGTCGTCACATCATAAAACACTACATCAACTACCATCTTAAATAAGTCTTTATTTCTCTGATACAGGTATGTCTCTAAATCTTCTTTTACACTGTCAAGAAAATCTAAACACCTGTACAATTGATTCAAATCTATATCCTCTTCAAATCCAAAATATTTGCTTCTCTGATGATAAGTTCTTAGTTTGCTCATTGGCTCTATCAATCTCTGTATGGTCATTAAAAAACTTACTTTGTCTACATCAAATTTTATCTTTCTCTCTTTTGCTGCTTTCCCTTTTAAAAACTTATCAATTTCAAGCTCCTGCCATAACTTTCTGTATACAATGTATCCCCAGTTTTTTACAACTGCATCCGAAATATCTTCTTCAGATTCAATAGTAACAGCTTTTGCATTCTCAGTAGTTGTTTCAGCGACAATATCAGATAGTTTTTTTACAATGTTTTTAAAAGCGGGGTCATCTTTGAGAATATCAAGTCTACCAAAGTTAAATAGTACTCTTTGCTTTACTTTACCATTTTCACGGTAATTTTCGACTAACCTAACATACTGATAACCGCCAGCATTAGTAATTTTGACAAACATATGGCAACTCCTTGAAGATAGTTTGTTATATTGTACCACAAAATATTTAAAAAGTCAAGCAAATTCAGTATATATTAAGCTAAAATTTGTCCCTACATTTTTTAAAATTTTTTATTTTTCTCTTCTTGAAACCCGCATAAATTAAGACTTTGTTATTTTTTGTTAGCTCAAAAACACCTCTTAACTGACAAAGTCAAGAGGTCTTTTTTTATTACCCTTCAATTACCCACCCAGATATGCTTTTTTAACTTCAGGGTTTGCTGCAATTTCTTTAGCCTCACCAGATAAGACAATTTTGCCTGTTTCAATGACATATGCCCTGTCTGCGATTGAAAGTGCCATGTGGGCATTTTGTTCAATCAAAAGTATAGTTGTACCTTGTGAGTTTATTTCTTTTATTATCTTAAAAATCTCAGTCACAAGTATAGGCGCCAAACCCATTGAAGGCTCATCAAGCAAAAGTAGCTTTGGCCTTGACATTAGTGCTCTTCCAATTGCAAGCATCTGCTGCTCTCCGCCAGAGAGGGTGCCAGCAAGCTGATTTTTTCTCTCATATAATCTTGGAAATCTCTCAAACACCTTTTTCAAATCCTCTTTTATTCCTTGCTTGTCCTTTCTCAAGTACGCACCAAGTTCTAAATTCTCAAGAACAGTCATCTCTGGGAAGACACGTCTTCCTTCTGGCACATGTGAAATTCCAAGCTTTACAATTTCCATGGGCGACTTTTTTGTTATATCAATATCTTCAAAGTGGATTGAACCTGTACGTGGTCTAATAAGGCCAGAGATTGTTCTGAGCAAAGTAGATTTTCCTGCACCATTTGCACCAATTAAAGTGACAATCTCACCTTTTTGAACCTCTAATGAGACCGAAAACAACGCTTGTATAGCTCCATAGTAAACATCTATTCTATTTACCTTAAGCAAATTCTAAAGCCCCCTCTCCGAGGTATGCTTCAATTACACGAGGGTTGTTTTTGACATCTTCAGGTGACCCTACTGCAATCACTTCACCATAATCAAGCACGTATATCTTTTCGCATATATCCATTACAACCGACATATCATGTTCAATTAATAAAATTGTAAGGTCAAATTTGTCCTTTATGAACCTAATCAGGTTCTTTAGTTCCTGCGTTTCTTGAGGGTTCATACCAGCTGCTGGTTCATCTAACAAAAGAAGTTTTGGTGATGTTGCAAGAGCACGAACAATTTCAAGTTTTCGCTGCTCACCATACGGCAAATTTTTAGCAAGTTCATACCTTTTATCATATAAATTGAATATCTTCAAAAGCTCTTCAGCCTTTTTGTGATTTTGCTTCTCTTCTTTTAGAAATTTTTTAGTCCTAAAAATTGCATCAAACAGGTTATAACCTATATTTTTGTGAAAAGAGATTTTCACATTGTCAAGTACGCTCAATTCTTTAAAAAGTCTTATATTTTGAAAAGTTCTTGAAATCCCTAAAGCAGATACTTGGTAAGTCTTTTTATAGGTTATATCATAATTCGAAAACTCAACCTTACCTGTGTTTGGGTTATAAATCCCTGATATGACATTAAACACAGTTGTCTTGCCAGCACCGTTTGGACCAATAAGTCCAATTATCGAACCTTTTTCCACATCAATATTGACATTGTTAAGAGCCACAATTCCGCCAAAGTTGACTGTTACATTTTGTATTTTAAGCATGTTTACTTATCACCACCAACCATAGGAATAAGCTTAGAGAGCTTTATTTCTTTCTTTCCCATTAATCCTTGAGGTCTAAAGAGCATAATGACAATCAAAATAAGCGAATATAAAATCATTCTAACCTCAGGATAGTTTTGCAAAAGTGCTGAGATTACAGTAAGAAC
This sequence comes from Caldicellulosiruptor naganoensis, assembly GCF_026914285.1. Classification (NCBI taxonomy): domain Bacteria; kingdom Bacillati; phylum Bacillota; order Caldicellulosiruptorales; family Caldicellulosiruptoraceae; genus Caldicellulosiruptor; species Caldicellulosiruptor naganoensis. The sequence goes on along the minus strand of NZ_CP113864.1, from coordinate 1,380,146 downwards.
AATAGCAGATATAATGGACCCTGAGATACTGCCAAGCCCACCCAGCACAACAATTACTAATATGTCTATAGACTTGAAGAAGTTGAACATATCTGGCTGGATAAAGCCAAACGATCCAGCATAAACAGAGCCTGCAACACCTGCAAAAAATGCTCCTATCATAAAAGCTAAAACCTTATATAAAGTTGTGTTTATTCCCATAGCTTCTGCTGCAATTTCATCTTCCCTTATAGCAATCATAGCCCTTCCGAATGATGAATTTATGATATTTAAGATTACAACAACAGTGATTACTGTAACGACAAAATATCCTGTCCAGTCAATTCCCTGAGGAATGTCGCTAATCCCACTTGCTCCACCTAAATAGTCAATGTTTTGGACAATAACCCTTATAATTTCACCAAATCCTAAAGTAGCTATTGCAAGGTAGTCACCTCTTAATCTCAAAACAGGAAGCCCAATGAGCAGCCCACAAATCATTGCCAAAAGTCCACCAGTCAAAAGTGTCAAGTAAAAGGGAAGAGGTTTTTCAAGTGTTGTCAGCACTGCTGTTGTATATGCACCAATTGCCATAAAACCTGCATGGCCAAGTGAAAACTGCCCAGTTATTCCATTTATTAGGTTTAAACTCACGGCCAAGATGATATTGAGCATTATCAAGAATAAGTTAAGTTTTATATAATCGTCAATTACTCCAATTTTCATTAAGACTGTAATAATCGCATAAATGACAACCACAATCAGAAAGTAAACTAAAAACCTCTTTTTCATCCTTCTCTACACCTTCTCTTTTATATTTTTGCCAAGAAGTCCAGATGGCTTTAGAATCAAGATTAAAATCAATAGGGCAAATGCAACCGCGTCCTTGTACATAGAGCTACCGTACCCACTTACAAGCGTTTCAATAACACCAAGAGAAAAGCCACCAAGCATAGCTCCTGGAATTATACCTATTCCACCAAAGACTGCTGCAATAAAGGCTTTAAGTCCAGGCAAAACTCCCATCAGAGGGTTTATTGTGTTATAGTAAAGGCCAACCAAAACACCACCAGCTGCAGCCAGAGCAGAACCTATTGCAAAGGTATATGAGATTGTTGTATCAACGTTTATTCCCATAAGCCTTGCTGCGTCCATGTCTTGGGATACAGCTCTCATAGCCTTGCCTATCTTTGTATTTTTGACAATGAAGTTGAGAAGTAACATTAGTAATATCGTAATTATCAGAAGATATATTTGCTTATTGTTTACTACAACTTTGCCATGAAAGAGGTGATAATTTTTTTCATTTACAAGTCTTGGGAAGACTCTTGAGTCAGCTCCCATCAGAAGCTGCATTAGATTTTCTAAAAAGAGTGATACGCCAATTGCTGTTATCAAAGCAGAAATTCTGGGTGAATTTCGTAAAGGTTTATAAGCAAATTTTTCAATTAACATTCCTAAAAGTGCACAGAAAATCATTGAAATTATTAGCGCTGGCAATAGACCCAACTTTAGATATGTAACACATAAAAAAGCAATGTAAGCACCTACCATAAAAACATCGCCATGGGCAAAGTTTATGAGTTTGATTATCCCGTATACCATTGTATACCCAAGCGCAATTAATGCGTAGACACTTCCAAGAGTGATACCATTTATCAATTGCTGAATAAATGTGGTCAACTTCCTATCACCTCTTTTTTGAAAATAGAAATAAAATAACATAATGGAAGGAGTAAAAATTACCCCTTCCTTTTTTTGGTAGTTTGTTAGTACTTATTTATGGATTTAACTTTTGTTTGAACATCTGAACACCATTTTTAAGCTCTATTATAACAGCAGACTTTTCAGCGTTATGATTTTTGTTTATATTAACAATCCCAGTTACACCAACAAAGTTTTTGGTGTTTTCAATAGCAGTTTTTAGTCTTTCTCTGTCTTTCGCAATGCTATCAAACTTTAGGTTTGCTCTTTTGAGGGCGTCAGCAATAAAGTATCCCAAATCGTACCCAAGTGCAGCAAAAGCATTTGGTTCAGTATTGTATTTTTTCTTAAACTTCTTTATAAACTCTTGAACCTTTGAATCTGTGTCCTGGGAAGAGTAGTGAGCAGAGAAGAATACGTTGTCAGCATATTTTTTGCCAGCCTTTGCAACAACTTTTGGATCATCAAAACCATCTCCACCCAGTATTGGTATACTCATACCGAGTTCGCGAGCCTGTTTTATTATAAGCCCTGCTTCATCGTAGTAAACAGGAGCAAATATTACATCGGGTTTTTTGTTTTTTATCTTTGTGAGTATACTACTAAAATCTTGTTCACCCCTTGCAAATGCTTCCTCGGCAACTATTTTACCGCCACCTTTTGTAAATGTCTGTTTAAAGTTTTTAGAAAGCCCTTTGCTATAGTCAGATGAAGCGTCATAAATTATCGCAGCTTTCTTTACTTTTAAAGTCTTCAGTGCAAAATTAGCCATCACATTCCCTTGGAATGAATCATTGAAGCAAGTTCTAAAAACATAAGCTTTTGTCTTTCCGGTTCTTTCATCGACGGTCACAGTGTCATCTGTTGCAGATGGGGAGATAATGGGAACCTTATACTTCATTGCTGCAGATGCTGCTGACTTTGTTGCTCCTGATGTAGCAGGTCCTAAAATTGCAAGAACTTTGTCTCTTACTGCAAGTCTTGTTGCAACGTTCAGAGCTTCTGTTTTGTCAGATTTGTTGTCAACCACAACAAGTTCAATTTTTTTTCCGCCAACTCCGCCTTTTTGGTTTATCTCGTCAATTGCAAGTTTTATACCTTGGAGTTCTTTTTGTCCGTACTGGGCAACTGCTTGTGAGAGCTCTAAATTTACACCTATTTTAATAGTTTTTGATGCAGCAAAGGACATGGAGAATATTAAAAGTACAAAAATTACTAAGGTACATGCAGTAACAAGCTTTTTCACAGAAACTTCACACTCCTCTAATAGAATGTTTTTATAAAATTATAGCATAAAACATTTTTTTATTGAATACAAGTATTCAAATTGAATTTTTGTGATTATGTAGACATGAGTTTATGAATGTTATAAAATTTGTGGTGAGGAAGTATTATAAACAAAAGCTTTTCAAAAAACTTTTTGAAAAGGAGGAAACAAAGGTGTATTTTGAATCAGCTGGACCACAAAATACTCAAAAAACAATTGAGCTTGCAGTAAAAACTGCTCACGAGAGAGGAATAAATTATATTGTTGTTGCATCCTGTTCAGGAAAAACTGCAAAACTTTTGGAAAACTGCGGTAAAAACGTTGTCGTTGTTACTCATGTCAACGGCTTTGCAGAACCTGGAAAGATGGAAATAGATGAAAAGACGATTGAAGAGCTAAAGGCTAAGGGATTTAAGGTATACACAGGTACACATGTTTTATCTGGTGCGGAAAGAGGAATATCAAGAAAGTTTGGTGGAGTATATCCGGTTGAAATCATGGCACATACGCTCAGAATGCTGGGGCAAGGCGTAAAGGTTGCAGTGGAGATTTCTGTTATGGCTTTAGATGCAGGATTAATACCATATGGGGAAGATATAATTGCAATTGGTGGAACATCTGAAGGTGCAGATACTGCTGTTATTATAAGGCCTTCTCATGCAGCTTCTATATTTGAGACAAAGATTAAAGAAATAATTTGTAAACCCTATGAATTTTAAGAAGTTGCATAAGGTTGTCAACCAGCAAAAGAGAAAAAAGTTGACAGGATGAAAAGGAAAAGGGTATAATAGTTTTCAAGAAAATATAACTGCACAAAATAAAAATTTTGTGCAATGAGGGGAATTGAAAAATGAACTTTTCCGATGTTCCACATTATGTTGTAGATTTTTTAAATTACATGATTACAATCAAAAATAAGTCACCAAATACAATCAAAGAATACTATTATGACTTGAGAACCTTTTTAAGATATCTCAAAGCAAAAGATTTGAATATGCTCAGTCAAATCGAAAAGATTGAAGACCTTGAAAATATCGATGTGAGCAGCTTTGAAATTGAAAAGCTAAAAACAATAACTCTTAGCAATCTATATGAGTATTTTTCTTTTCTTGCCACACGTTTTAACAACGGTCCCTATGCAAGAGCCCGTAAAGTTGCTTCAATCAGAAGCTTTTTTAAATACCTATATAGCAAAGCCAAACTCATTCCTGATAACCCTGCAAAAGATTTAGAGTCGCCAAAACTTGGTAAAAGAAATCCAAGGTATCTTACACTTGAGGAAAGCAAAAAGCTACTTTCTGCAATTGACGGTGAAAATAAAGAAAGGGACTTTGCAATAATTACCCTTTTTTTAAACTGTGGCCTTAGACTTTCAGAGCTTGTAAATATAAACCTTTCGGATATAAAAGAAGGTATGCTAAGGATTGTTGGTAAAGGGAATAAAGAAAGAATAATATATTTAAATAAAGCATGTAGAGAAGCTATCGAAAATTATTTAAAAGTTCGCCCCACAGAAGGTGTAAAGGACAAAGATGCTCTTTTCTTGAGTGAGAGAAAGAAAAGAATTAGCAGAAGAACTGTTCAATACATTGTTGAAAAGTATGTGAAAATGGCAGGTATAAATCAGAAAAGGATTTCTGCCCACAAGCTTCGTCACACGGCAGCAACACTTATGTACAGACACGGCAAAGTTGATATAAGGTCTCTTCAGACTATTTTGGGTCATCAAAGTATCTCCACAACAGAGATTTATACTCATGTAAATGACGATGACATCAAAAAAGCCTTTGAAAAAAACCCCCTCTCAGGAGAAAATCAAGGTACTTTAGACTCCTGACAAGGGGGTTTTTATTTTGTGCATAAAAGTTTGTATGTTTTTACATCTACAAATTTTAACACTTGCCCAGGATACAATACTGCATTTTCCAATTTATTTACTTTTCGTATGAAAGAGATATAATCGCGAATGTCTATACTTTCATCAACAAAGTTCTTTGAAATTGTCCACAGCGAATCTCCTTCTTTTACCTTCACAAATATCCAATTTATATTCTTTTCTTTGTCAATGCCCTTCCCTTCTCCAATCGAAATCATCAAGACTGTTATAACAAATACCATTATAAGAAGCAATGCAATACCAAAGCGAAACTTATTTCTTATAACAACTTTTGTTCTCATAAAATATTCATTCTCTCCGATAAAATGTTCTATATAAAGAATATCAAACAAATGTTTATATGTCAAGAGGTGAAGATATAATCTGTTTAGAAACTTTATGTTTTTCCCTAGGCTGTATCTGTGCTGCTCAAGAAAAGCATCAAAATTTTTGAGTGAGCTGAATACAAAGCTTCTTCGAATTGATTCTAAATGCATTCTTCGCAGTTTTTACAAACTAAGGATTGATGATTACAGATACATAAACAAAATCAGAGATATCTACTGCAAAGAGGAAGAGGTTCGCCAGTGGCTTATAAATGAACTTATTGAAACTTATAAATACCCAGAAGAATTGATTGATGTTGAGTACAGAATAAACGTATTTTCAAAACCTGCATTTGTTGATGTTGTTGTTTTCAGGTATGATTCAAATAAAGAAAAGGTACCATTTATCATTTTTGAGGTAAAACCCTATCTTTCCGGAATAGGTCAGGGTGCAGAGCAGCTGAAAAGCTATTTAAATGTGGTTCCAAAATGTTCTTTTGGAGCTGTGACAGATGGAAATAGCATTTTAATATTTGAGAGCAGATTTGAAATTATAGATGATTTTCCACACTTTGATATAAGTATGCTTCCTTCTCAAATTGAAGAATATGAAGTTGTGGATTTCAGAAGGTCGAAAACTTACAGACTTAGAAAATTAGTTGACACAGGACATACTGACTTAGTTCAAGATGGACACTCAATAGAGATAAAATCAGAAGATGTTTTTAAGATAAACCTGTATGAAAAGGTCGCAGCAGGAGTGCCCGTGGAAACATCTGATGAGGCAATTGGTAAGGTTGCCTTGCCAACATCTATTATCTCTGATCCTGAAAGATATTTTGCTATTAAAGTTAAGGGCGACAGCATGGTGGAAGCAAATATAAAAGACGGAGACATTGCAATTGTGCAAAAATGCAATACTGCAGAAAATAGAGATATTGTTATTGCATGGCTTGATGGAGAAATAACTGTGAAAAGATTTTGCAAAATGGGAAGCACAGTCCTGCTCATTCCTGAAAACAGCAAATATGAACCAATTAATATTAAAGAAGGAGAACTTCGTATAGTTGGAAAAGTTGTTGGTGTGATGAGAAAGAAGAGATGACATCACTTTTTAAAACAAAAGGTGGGATTTTCAATAAAAATGCCCACCTTTTACTATCTTTATGTTTATTTTGTGAGTAATCATCTTACTAAATTATCCAAACAAAATTTTTCCTTTTTTAATATATTCATTGAAGTTTGAGAATGTTCCTATTGTTTAATCTCTGATTTTAATTACTCATATTTAATTCTATCATTAAATATTAGTTACAACAGTTGTAACATTGTTTGGCAGATTAAATCCTATCCAAAAGAAGGCAGGAAAACAGAATACCCACCTGAAGTTTTGATAAATAATTTTAAACTTATCAGCTCAAACTATTTTAAATCTTCTTAATAAAAATACAATAATTACCACTAAACCGCCTAACCCATATAAGCCCACATTTTGTTTGTAAAGTGCAAGTAAAGCTACACATTCTAAATATATTGGTATTATAATTGCAATTTTACTCCATCTACTTTTACTTTTAACAATTCCTAATGCAAATAAAAAGGCTAAAATGGAATATAATATAAAAAAAACTATCAGCATAAGAATATCCCCCAACTCTAAATAAAATTAATTATCTTAAAATATATTTTGTTATACTTCCTTGTAATTGTTCGCTAATCTTAGCAAACTATAGAGTAACTCCTATTTCTTCTGTAACTATTTTTATCTCTAATAGGTATATCTTTTAATTTAAAAAGTTCTTGATTATTGTAAATAAAGTTGTTTGTAAAAATCTACTAAACTCATTTTTTGTTCTTCTATGTCTCGAACTTTTATACCCTCATTCTGTAATATATCTAAAACATCATAATGAGAATTTAGATTATGAACTTTTATAGAGTTATTAAACTGAGTTTCTACAGTTATATATGGTAATTTTTCTTTTATTAACCTGCACGCTATATCAACATGCTCCTTTTCAGTAAAATGAAAAATCACTACTGTATTTCTTTTTAACAATTCTTCTTTATTTTTGTCTAATATTATTGAACCATTTTTGATAAAAATAATTCTTGAACATAACTCCTCTATATCACTTAATATATGTGATGAGATTAAAACGGTTATGTTATTTTCTCTCCATCGTGTTTTTAAGAGTTCTTTAACTTTAATTGTGGTGGTTGGGTCCAATCCATTAAAAGGTTCATCCAATATCAACACTTCAGGGTTGCCAATAAACATTTGAAGCAAACTAACTTTCTGTTTTGTTCCTAAGGAATATGTTTTTGCCTTTCTTTTTAGCATTTTATTATCTAATTCAAAAAACGGTGCTAATCTATTAACTTCGTCTTTAACGTTAAAGGCACTCCCATATTTTAATTTAGCATACAGTTCTATATTATCATAACCACTAAGTTTAAGATACAGTGCTGGTGTTTCAATAAAAAATGAAGATCTTCTTAGAGCCTCTATCCTTTCAAGTTCATTAGTCATGTCACATCCCAGAATATAGCATTTCCCTTTTGGTTTTGGTGACCATAAACCTGATAGTATTTTCATTAATGTGCTTTTGCCGGCACCATTTGGTCCTACAAGACCAACAATTTCTCCTTTTCCTATTGAAAAGTTTATTTCTTTTAGAATTTGAGAGTTTCCAATTTTCTTGTACACATCAGTTACTTTTATTACCATTTCCACTTGGTTTTCAGCCAATCTATTTTACCCCCCTTTAACTGTTCCCAAATCTTTATTATTTTCCCATATTATACCTTTTCTTTATATTTAAATATCTTTATTGAACTTAATACAAAAATAACCGTCAACAATAAATTTACACCTATTACAATATAAGAAGAAGCATAAATCCATTCTATTTCCCCTGGTAATGAATTTGTATATACCGTTGCTAGTTCCCAAGGAAATATTAACGACAACAACTTTAATATAGGTGTTTTAAGAATAAGCATCTTTTGACGAAAAATACTTATAGCTATTATTATTGCAAAAAAGCTAATACTTGCAAATGCTCCGTTTTCAAATATTGTGGAGAAAAATATGATAGCTCCCGATATAGCCAATATAATAATAATTTCAATTAATAATTGTAGTAAACTACATTCAAGTAGGTTCAACAATCTCACATTATCTAAAACAGGATATACTTTAAAACCTATCACCTTATATTTAGAAATCCAGTAACAATACACATCGTAGTATTTCAAAGAATTTGTTATAATACTTAAAACTATAAAAAATATAATTTGTATACCAATTACCAATGCAGAAATAGTTAATACAGTTGCAATAAATTTGTTTAATATAATATTACTTCTTTTTACAGGCAAAGTTTTTAAAAGCTTTGCTGTTCCTTCCTTATATTCATCTGAAACTATACCACTTCCAATAAGTAAAGCTAAAACAATAATTATAAAAAATGCTATTCCGTACGATTGACTAAGTAAATAAGTCCATCCATCAAATTGTCCACCAACACTGTAATACTTCTTCCTCTTTATATTTTCATTTAAAATCTCATAATTCACCTTATTAATTTCAAGTTCTCTATAATTACCAGTTTTCTTAGAAATTTCATACATCATCTTGTAATATTGAGCTTTCTCTTCTATTTCTTTCTTAGGATTAGAACCATATTGCAATTTTAATTTTTCCTTTTGAACAATTCTAGTCAATTCATCAATTTGCTCCTGATACAATCTTTTCTTCATGTCGTCTTTTTCTTTTTTCTTGACTTTGTCAGTTAAGAGGTGTTTTTGAGCTAACAAAAAATAACAAAGTCTTAATTTATGCGGGTTTCAAGAAGAGAAAAATAAAAAATTTTAAAAAATGTAGGGACAAATTTTAGCTTAATATATACTGAATTTGCTTGACTTTTTAAATATTTTGTGGTACAATATAACAAACTATCTTCAAGGAGTTGCCATATGTTTGTCAAAATTACTAATGCTGGCGGTTATCAGTATGTTAGGTTAGTCGAAAATTACCGTGAAAATGGTAAAGTAAAGCAAAGAGTACTATTTAACTTTGGTAGACTTGATATTCTCAAAGATGACCCCGCTTTTAAAAACATTGTAAAAAAACTATCTGATATTGTCGCTGAAACAACTACTGAGAATGCAAAAGCTGTTACTATTGAATCTGAAGAAGATATTTCGGATGCAGTTGTAAAAAACTGGGGATACATTGTATACAGAAAGTTATGGCAGGAGCTTGAAATTGATAAGTTTTTAAAAGGGAAAGCAGCAAAAGAGAGAAAGATAAAATTTGATGTAGACAAAGTAAGTTTTTTAATGACCATACAGAGATTGATAGAGCCAATGAGCAAACTAAGAACTTATCATCAGAGAAGCAAATATTTTGGATTTGAAGAGGATATAGATTTGAATCAATTGTACAGGTGTTTAGATTTTCTTGACAGTGTAAAAGAAGATTTAGAGACATACCTGTATCAGAGAAATAAAGACTTATTTAAGATGGTAGTTGATGTAGTGTTTTATGATGTGACGACAATATACTTTGAGAGTTGTAGAGCGGATGAACTTAAAAATTTTGGGTTTAGCAAAGACAACAAGGTAAATGAAGTGCAAGTTGTATTAGGGCTTTTGGTGGACAAAGAAGGCAGACCGATAGGGTATGAACTTTTTCCTGGTAATACGATAGATAGCAAGACGATGGTAAAGATACTGAGGAAGCTGAAGGAAAAATTTAGTATAGATAAGATAATAATAGTAGCAGACAAAGGGCTTAACAGCAGAATAAATTTAAAGATGATAAAAGAAGCTGGGTACGACTATATAGTAGCAAGCAGATTAAAGAATGCAAGTAAAGAAATTTTAGATGAAGTTTTTAATGAAGAAGGATATAAAAGACTTGATGGCAAAAGATGTTTGAATGCTGAAGAAATTTATGGTGATGAATTCAAATATAAGGTATTGGAAAGAACAAATATTGTCAAGGATGAAGAGGGTAAAGAGTTCAAAATAGAAGAGAATTTGATAATAACGTATTCAAGCAAGAGAGCCAAGAAAGACAAAGAAGACAGAGAGAGATTGGTAAGAAAAGCCAAAGAGCTTTTAGAGAACAAAGGAAGCATAACAGCCTTAGAAAAGAAAGGTGCAAGGAAATATTTGAAGAAGAAATCAAAATCAGAAGAATATGTATTGGATGAGGAAGCGATAAAACGAGATGAGAAATTTGACGGTTATTATGCAATTCAAACGAGCAAAAAGGATATGGATGTAGAAGAGGTTTTAGGAGCATATCACGATTTATGGAAGATAGAACAGTCATTCAGAGTAATGAAAAGCTGTTTAGAAGTGCGACCGATATATCACTTTACAGAAAGCAGAATAAAAGGACATTTTGTGATATGTTTTTTGGCATTTTTACTGCAAAGGACATTGGAATATATTTTGAGGAGAAAAGGTAAAGGAATAAGTAGTGAAAGGATAATGGAAGCAATATATTCAATGAACTTTTTTGAAATAGAGATAAAAGGGAAGAAATATTTGATAAAGCAAAAAATTGAGGGAGAAGCTGGAGATATACTGAATGTAATGAAGATAAAGGGTCCAAAAAACTTCATGACATATGAGGAAGGCTTAGAATTTATTGGTATTAGCAAATGATGTAGTGACAAAATTGAGGTCCATATTTTGTCAATCCCAGTCCTCCCAAGCTTTTTGAGCTTCAAACTGACAAAGTCAAGATATAATATTACTTCTTTTTACAGGCAAAGTTTTTAAAAGCTTTGCTGTTCCTTCCTTATATTCATCTGAAACTATACCACTTCCAATAAGTAAAGCTAAAACAATAATTATAAAAAATGCTATTCCGTACGATTGACTAAGTAAATAAGTCCATCCATCAAATTGTCCACCAACACTGTAATACTTCTTCCTCTTTATATTTTCATTTAAAATCTCATAATTCACCTTATTAATTTCAAGTTCTCTATAATTACCAGTTTTCTTAGAAATTTCATACATCATCTTGTAATATTGAGCTTTCTCTTCTATTTCTTTCTTAGGATTAGAACCATATTGCAATTTTAATTTTTCCTTTTGAACAATTCTAGTCAATTCATCAATTTGCTCCTGATACAATCTTTTCTTCATGTCGTCTTTTTCTTTTTTTAATTTCTTCTGCAATTCCTTTATCTGTCTTTCTGTATCTGCAATATATTGTTTTGTGGATTCAACACTTTTATTCTCATAATTATACACAAACCAGCAATAAAAAAGATTAAAACAAATTGCGATTATTAAGGCAATAAAAAATTTTTTGCCTTTGAGAATTTTTTGGATTTCCATATACAATAACAATTGTGCTACCTCCTTTGCTATTACAGTTATAGCCTTTTGCAGAAACGCTCAATATGAGCGTTATCAAGCTTTATAAAGATTCAAAAAGTCTGGTCACCCTCCTCATAGTTGTAGTAAAAAAGGCTTCGGCTCTCTACAAGCCTGAAAGCCTTTTAGGCTTGTTCAATAAATTCATCGACTTATCAAGCTACATACCTTCTTCTTTCTACAATGCTTACTATAAACACTTTGGCAAGCATAGATGCTTCTCATTAGATTCTATGCACATAGGCTTCTTTGTCTAAAAATTACTCAAACTCAATACCCTTACTCAGCTTCGGGTCGTCCTTCTTATACTGTTATGAACTTCGTTTTTTCTGTAACCTAAATGACAATGTTCCTCTTTGCCTAAAACTGCTAATGCTAATTCTAATATCCGCCTTATGTTTGTAAATGGCCATTTCTGCTGGGCTTTAAAATTTGCTGTCATAACCAACGCTCTCGGTATCCCTTTAGCTTTAGTACCTCTGTTTAACTCTGATTCTACTTCTTCTGACCCTATAGAGCATAAAAGTATCTGCGACTCTAAAGCTTTAATTCCTTCGCTAAAAACTTTATTCTCTTATATTCCCAAAAATTTCTCCACTTTCATTGCTGACAGTGCCTTGGATTCATATAACATCTACTCCACTTTAAAAAACACCTTCAACTTCTCCAAAATTGTTATTATTCTGCCTACAAGAACCTCTAAAAATACTACACCTACATCAAGCCCTAATATCGTTATATCTGAAGATGGTGTTCCTATCTGCAAAAAGGTCGATAAACCTTTTAAACCTGAAGGAAAATATCAGGGTAAAAATCGCTCTTTGCGTTTTAAATGGACTTGCCCTATGTCTTCTTACAAAGATGGCAAACGTACCTGTTCTTGCCCTCACCCATGTACTACCTCTAAATCAGGTAGAACATTCTACACTTACCCTGACGATTTTCGGTCTTTCCCAGGTCTGAGTAGAAATTCTCAAGAGTTTTTAGACCTCTACCACAAACGTGTCACTGTGGAGCAGACTATTTACCACCTAAAATCCTACATGGGTTCTGATACCATCCAAACTCTTGACCATATTTCTATTTTCTCTGGTTTCTTGCTCTCTGCCATTACTTTTTCGCTCTTATTTATTCTCGCTCACAATATTAAGCTTTATTGTTCTAAATTGACTATTAAAAAACTGAACAAACTTAAAAAACTTATCGCTTAAAACTACAGTATTTGAATCTCTAACCTACAAAAAATTTACAGTTTTTTACTTAACCTTCTAAAACTTAGAATTTAGAAGGTTTAGGATACTATTGTCTTTTTTGAGGTTGTAAATTTTTGGCATATGTTTGTTGTTCAATATTTTTGTCATTATTGATAATATATGGTTGTAACTGTGCCATTCCTTTTACGCCTTGTTTGTACTTCTTGTTTTTATTGTTACTTCTTACCTTCAATCACCACCCATTTTGCAAACGGCTAATTTAATAGTCCTTTCATTATAGTCAAAAAATTAAACTTATTCAACTGACTTCGGAAGGAACCATTCTTTTAACCAACATTGGCAATAACACAATAACAGCTACTAAACCACCTAATCCATATATTGCAAGGCTTTGCTTGTAAACAGCAAATAATGCTATGCATTCTAAATAAATTGGTATTATTATTGCAAGTCTACTACATTTGTTTCTGACAATTGCTACTACACATACAAGGGCTAAAATAGAATACAATGCAAAAAAGACTACAAGCATCAGAAAATCACTCCATAAATTCAATTTTTATCGATATTCTTATATTTACTTTATTCATTTGTCAATAGTGGTATTTAAATTGATTTATTTTATTATGTTCTCGCATTAAGATAATTTTCCAATTTCCAATATGTTTTTTCTTCACTATTAACTACAAGTCCTTCTTTGGGTACCTGTAATAAAATCAAAATACAGTTAAATATATCTACACACGAACTTAAAGCATTGAAAAGTACAATTAGCAATAACAAATCACTTTTAAAATCTAAAAATAGCATAACAATGGTCGGAATAATAGAGAGTACAGCAAATGGAGCAATATAAACTAATAAATATCTATTTCTTTTCAAAATACAGCTATTATATGCATAAAAAACAGATACCTCAGCCCAATATCCAATTACTGTATCTTTTGAATTCAAACCGCCAGGATAACACAAAGCATGTATCATCTCATGTATGGGTATCATTAGAAAATAGGCTAAAATGTATTCTATCCCAAATTTAGGTATATATATGCCTCTGAAATAATATAAAATGAAGAAAATTAGTCCTGCACAAATTAACCCTATTGGTAAAGCAATTACCTGAGTAACTATTAAATTTTTTGGTTCCTTAAGCAAGTTCCATTCTGATACATTGATATTTTCATTAACTGGTGGTTTTCCTGTTTTAAATTTCATTTAACATCACCTTACTCTGATGTTAAGCTCTTAATCCTAGCTTTTATATAACACTATTTTGGTATGACTATACATTATATTTCGATTGTATAGAATTCCTCAGATAGATAAAAATCAATTATTTCCAATATTATCCTTTTTATAACTTATATGTATTACAATTTACTTTATGGTTTTTGTGCGGAAACAATTTTTATTTAAATTTCTCTTTAACTCAAAATTATTCTTACTATTATTTAAAATTTAATCATTTTGTTATAGCCTCATCTTTCAATTTTAAATACACACTAACACCTCTGACTGTAACCTATTAATTAGCAAGAAGTTTTTAATTGTAAATCATATTTTTGAATGTCTCAATTTAACAATGCAAAATCACCAAACAGTTACTATCCATTTCTTTTTTTACATGGCACTTTTATTATAATTCTAATACCATTTTAATTTATCAGCCACAAATTGACATACAATTTTTATCAAGGTTTAAATTATACTTTTAAATATGTCATAAATCAATCTCCCAATTATTCTTCCAATATGGTAAGCAGCAACTAGAATAAAGAAAAATATAGCTATTTTAACAAAAAAACGTGACAGTTCATTTTTAATCATCGTATTAAAGAACTCATCAAACAATCTGTTTCTTATCATTAGTTTGCCCCCTGTTTGATATTATTTAATGAACTATAAAGTTCGATTTTAACTAATCCCCAAATAAATTTAACTGTCATTTAGCTATTTTTATCTTTTGAGTTGCTTTTCTTATTGAGTTATTTTATTTGTATTTAATTCATTTGTTACAAAAAGCATAAACATCTATATTTTTAAACTCTTATCTAAAGCAATTATTATTAAGACCATCATTTCAGAGTTTGTTAAGAACCTAAGTTTAATCTTATTTCTTCACCTGATTTTTTATTCGCTGGTTTTAACATCTTCTCCCACAACGCATTACAATTTTGCTTTTTGCTTATAGACCCTTTCGAAAAATAATACATCACTATTAAGCTCAGATTCTTAAAGTTTATTATTGCTCCACAAATTGATCTCTTTCAAGTATATTCTTCAATGTTTCTACTGTTATTGTTGAAAACTTAACCCTCCTTTTGATATAGATTATTATAGCCTTTTGCAGAAACGCTCAATATGAGCGTTATCAAGCATTTTAAATATCTAAAAAAGTCTGGTCACCCTCCTCATAGTTGTAGTAAAATATGAGTATATAAAACAAATATGTTACTGTGAGGAGGGTCCTAAAATGTTTAAAAACAAACCTAAACAACTTTCCTTTTTGGAACTTAACTCTCATATAATGGCCTCGGCTCTTTATTCGCCAGAAAGCCTTTTGGGTTTGTTCGAAAAATTTATCGACCTATCTCAATTCATCCCTGACTCATTCTACAAAGCCTACTACAAATATTTCGGCAAACACAGAAGCTTCTCTTTAGAATCCATGCTCTGTGCTTTCTTTATCCAAAAAATCCTCAAACTTAATACTATCACCCAGCTTCGTGCTGTTCTATTTAAATCTTATGAACTTCGTACATTCTGCAACTTTGAAAATGTGCCCTCTATTTCTACCTTCTCAAGGTTTAGAAAACTCTTTGCACTTGAAATCGAAAAATTGTTCAATAACATCGCTCTTTTCGCTCATAACATAGCTTTTGAGCATTGCCCAGATTTAGCTTCTACTCTAATATTCGATACTACAGGACTCGAACCTAAAGTCCGCGAAAATAACCCTAAATTCTTTCAATCTCTACTGCGAAAAACTTCAAAAGCTAACCCTGACCTCGAAACTAACCAGGTATACTCTCTTGTCTATTCTTCTTTGTCCAAAACATCCGCCGCTAATTCTAATATTCGCCTTATGTTCATAAATGGTCATTTTTGTTGTTATTGTCAATACCTTTTCCCCACTTTTGATAATATTTTTTCCCCACCTGTTTTCAAAAAAATTTAATTATCATTATCTAACTGATTTGACTCATTCTTGGAATCATCTGTTAAAGCTTTTATAGCACCCTCCCTTTGCTTCATCCTATAACTTTCACCTTTGATAACTACAAAATGACAGTGATGTACAAATCTATCTAAAATTGCCGTTGCTAAGACTGGGTCATAAAATATCCTCGGCCACTCTTCAAATACCTTGTTTGTGGTTATTATTATCGATCCTCTCTCATACCTCTTCGATATTATCTCATAAAAATCATCTACACTGCTTTGATTAAATTTCCTTAAGCCCAGCTCATCTATTATCAACAAATCCACATTAACATAGTTTTTTAGCTTTTGTTGATACGAATTATCCGCTCTTGAAATATACAACTCTTCTAACATCTCATTTGCTGTGGTAAACAAAACTCTATATCCAAGTGCTACAGCTTTAAGTCCTATCGCTATTGCAAGATGTGTTTTTCCTGTCCCTGGCGGTCCTATGAAGGCCACATTCTCTTTCTTGCGGACAAATTCACAGGTCGCCAAATTGTATATAAACCTCTTATTAATTGAAGGCTGATAACTAAAATTGTATTCTTCTAATGTCTTGTGCCATGGAAACCTCGCTTTGCTTATCCTCTTTTGATTACTGTTTATTCTCCTGTTACTCACTTCATCATTTATCAATATCTCAAAAAACTCTCGATAAGAAAAGTTATTCTTAATAGCTTCCTCTACTCTTAAATCAAAACTCTTTATTATCCCAGATAATTTCAAATCTTTTAGTTTTCCCAACAAAAGATCATTCATCTTTGCAATTCTCCCATCTCAAGCAATTTGTTATATTCCTTGATATCCCTGTAAAGCTCTGTTGTACCCTCATTAATGTAACTCTCATCTTCATATACAGGCAAATCGCTTATCCCTTTTTCGCATATGTTCTTGACAACCTTATAACTCAATCCTCTAAAACTTAAAGCTCTTTTACACGCATTGTCCACTGCCTCCGCTCCATATCTTTCTTTCAAGGCTATTATCCCGCTTATGCTTCTGTAATCATACTTTTTAAATCCTTCTTGCTTAATAAATTCCTCAAAAAACTCCAACGCCCAATTACCAATTTCTGCCATTTTATCCCTCTGTCTTGACAATATATCCTCAATTGTTATATTCTTAGACGAGGGATAGTGTTCTTTGTTGGTTACGTATTTGCCCTTCTCATTGTTTTTGACAATTTGATGAAGGGCTATTTCTTTACCTTCAAAGAACACCCTCAAAAAACTGCCCATCTCAACTACCTCTACTTCATATCCTGCATACTCATATGGCACTGAATAATAGTTCCCTTTGTATATGAGATGACAGTTAGTAGTTACTTTATGAATTGAGCTCCTTGATATGTGGTATTCCTCAATAGGAAGAGCTATTAACTTTTCTTTCTCTTCTGAGAGGAAAACTTCTTTGGGAACTTTCTTGGTTGTGCCATGTACTCTCACATTTGCTACATCATCAAGCCAGTTTTTTAAATGCTCCCTCGCCTCATCAATATCCTTAAATTCTTCCCCAGAAAAACAGTTTTGCTTAACATACTTAACTGCCGATTCTACCTTGCCTTTATCAGTCGGTGTGTATACCCTGCATGGCTGAGGTAAAAATCCATAGTGGCTTGCAAAACTTGCATAATCCTTTTGTATTTGCGCTTCATAAAAATCAACATTCAATACACCTGCTTTTAAATTGTCTATCTTCACAACTTCTACTACTCCACCAAAATACTTAAATGCGTTCTTATGACACTGTATAAATGTTTCAACTGTCTGGTCAAATACTATCTCTGCATACATATATCTTGAATAACTTAAAACCATTGTAAATACCCATGCTTTTTTGAATTTCCCATCAACTTTTATCTTACCTATATATCCAAAATCAACTTGAGCTTCTTCTGCAGGTAGCGTTGTTAAAACCATGTACACCTTTGAATTTGCTATCTTTTGTTTTACCTTTTGGACATATCTTCTTACATTCGAGTAGCTTCCTTCAAAACCAAATTCCGCTTGTAGATCTTGATATATTTTCTTTGCTGAAAGTCCTTTGTTAACTTTTGCCTCAATGAATTGCCTGTAATTATCCAATACTGAATTTTTTGATTTTCTCTCAACTTCTCCTTTCTGTTCAATGTCTTGGATTACTTTTCTAACAGTTTTTCTATCCACGTTTAACAACCTTGCTATTTGACTTTTGTTGTATCCCTGTTTGAAAAGAGTGTAGATTGTTGTGTGCATTGCAACCCCCAACATTTTCTTATTATCTTCTCCTTCTGTAGTTTTTCCATACTTTCCATTCTACACTACAGAAGGCTTCTTTTTAAGTAGCAGGTGGGGAATTTTTGATGTCATTTCTGATGATTTTATTTTATCATTAACAATTTTTGTTACGCTCTTAAATTCGCTGTCATTACAAATGCTCTCGGTCTTCCTCTGGCTATCCATCCTCTGTTCAATATAGATTCACCAAACTCTGACCCTATTGAAGATAAAGCTGTCTCTGATTCAAAAGCTTTGCTACCTTGCCTTGAAAAACTTTTTTCATACATCCCTAATAACTTCTCTACTTTCATCGCTGATAGCGCCTTGGATTCTGCTAATATTTATTCCACTTTAAAAAACTCTTTCAATTTCTCTAAAATGGTTATCCCTCTAAACAAAAGAGCTAACAAAAACTCTACTACCTCTGACCCCAATATTATTATCTCAGAAGATGGTATCCCTATATGTCAAAAATTCAATCTGCCTTTTAAACCAGAAGGCATTTGCAAGGGTAAAAATCGTTCAGAGCGTTTTAAATTGGTCTACCCTATCTCTTCATACAAAGACGGCAAACGTGTTTGTTTGTTCTTGCCCTCAGCCCTGTACTTCTTCTAAATCAGGCACAATAGTTTATACATACCCTGATAACCTTCGTTCTTTCCCTGGCTATCTGTTAGAAACTCTCAAGAATTCTTAAACCTCTACAAAAAACGTGTCGTTATTGAACAAACCATCGCTCACCTTAAATCATACATGGGCTCTGACATCCTGCCAACACGCGACCATATTTCCCTGTTTTCTGATTTCCTTTTGTCTGCTGTGTCTTTCCTCTTGCTATTTATTCTCGCTCATAATATTAAGCTTCATTGCTCTAAGCTTACTATTAAAAAACTTAATAAACTCAAAAAACTTATTGCTTAAAACTTTAGGTTTTTTCTTGGTTAAATCTTTCAACCCTTTACTCAATATCATAGTTACCTGTCTTAAACCTTCTAAAAGAAAGCTTTTTTAGAGGGTATAGGATAGTATTGTCTTTTTAAACACTGTTAATAATTCCCATTATTTTGATTTAGCTATTGTTGTTTGTATTAGTATTAATTGTATTAGCTTTTCCTTTGTCTTCCTACTTCTTATTTGTACATAATTTCTGTTTTCCCATCTATTACCTGCAAACATCACCCTTTTTGCAAACGGCTATTCTTTTCTATTCTCAAATTCTATTCTCTTGCCAAGCTCCACTCCTCTAAAATCAAACGCTCTGCCAACATGCCTCTCCTTTGCTATGTCTACTCCTACAACTAAAGTTTTCTCTGTCACTTGTAATATCTTCTCATTTTGTGTATACTTCAAGGTAGGTACCTCCTTTGTTGTGTTTTGTCGTAAGTTGTACAACTTACATTCTGTATTTTACCAGGAGGTACCTCCTTCTTGCAAATCTCATTTCACTTCATTTTCGCTCATTTTCGTTCATTACAGGAATGCTTGTAAAATATCTTCGCTTTGTTAAGGGAATATCCGAAAAAGCAGAGTTCTATCTTGCCCATATGAAATATCCTGAAGAATTAAGAAAACATATTTACACCACAAACGCTGTTGAAAGTATCAACAGTATAATTGAAAAAAATCAGAGTAAATTTAGTTGGATATTTTCAGTCTGTTGATTTTTTAGAAATTAATGTTTACTTGCAACGTTAAAACTTTCGCCGTACAAAATGGAAAAATGGAGTTCCCAGTATTAGAAAATGCATCAATAACATAGCCCAACTTTACAACTTACGTTATAAATTGGAAACACAAAATTCTTGAAAAGTTTCCAAGAAGAATTTTTTCATTTATTACTACATCTACTCTATACGTTTATTTCTTTTATTCAACAACCTATATTGTCAATAAAAATTTCTCTATAAACTTCCTCTAAATCTTTCTTCTTTCTTTTGATTTCTTCTACTCTAATATTCTTTGACATTAAATAGCTATTTATCTCGGTTATATCTGCCCCATCTAACTCAATTTCCACTTCGTTTCCCCCTATGCTGTAATACTTTATATGCAACTCATCAAGAACATTTAAAACTTCTTCTTTTTTACTTTTAAAAATAATTGTGTATTTTTGCGATTGCATAATATCACTTTTTTCTAATTCTTTTATAATTTTTCCGTTATTAATAAAAACAAACTTATCGCATAAATCCTCTAATTCGTCCAATAAATGGGATGAAATAAGAAAAGTTGTGCCTTTTTCTTTCTTTACTTTCTTTATTATTTCCTTGAACTCTATCTTCCCTGTCGGATCTAATCCATTAGTGGGTTCATCTAAGATTACAAATTTTGGATTACCCAATAAGACCTTCGTTAGAGCAAGCCGTTGCTTCAACCCAGTTGAATACTTCTTTACTTTTTTTTTCAACTGCTCTGAAGTAAGTCCACACATCATTGCATTTTCAATTATTTGTTCTCTCGTTACTTTCTTAAAATCTTTCCATAACTTTAAATTGTCAAATCCACTAATATTCTCGTAAAAAGCTGGATTTTCGATTAAAGCATCTACTCCTGCCAACGCTTTTTCCTTTTCCCTGTAAACATCATAACCATTTATTAAAACCTTCCCCCTTTCAGGAAATATGAAACCTACAATTGTCTTCATTGTGGTACTTTTTCCAGCTCCATTTGGTCCAACAAGCCCTACTATTTTCCCCTCTTCTATATCAAAGCTAACAGTTTTCAATATAGTTTGTTTCCCTAATTTTACTTCAATATTGTATACTTCTAAAACTTTTTTCAATTTTGTAATCCTCCCTTTTTTACAAGGTTATTTTTGCAAATGCTTCATTCAACCATTTCATACAACAATGAAAGTTAGGTTAGCTTTATTTTTAGTAAATTAGAGCATAGGAAACAAATAATATGTTTTGATAACAAATTTTCAATGTCCAAAAACAAAACCAAAAAACTCTCCTCTGCAGAATTATAATTTCCATAATATTCCTTTATTTTTAATTGAGTGAAAATTGTTTGAGTTTGTTAATAACAATTTTTAGGGTTTATTTAATTTCATTTTATATTGCAATAAAATACTTATTTAAATTGTATATTAGAAAGTATCTAATTCCTCAATATACTTTTCTTCGCTCAAAAATTAATCCACCTACAAGCAGAAATAAAGTTGTCCACAACACAATAAGACCCAAATAAATCATGCTACTGTTAATTGGTATATTATAAACTCCCGAAATTTCTAAGTTTGCAATCTCTGTACTTACGTAAAGAGAATAAGGATTTAAAAGAAAATAGCTCTTGTTTGTTATATTTGTCCATATAATCTTAGGAATAAATAAAAGAGCACTTATAAATATGAAAGACAAATTTTCATTCCAAAATAGTACATTTACAAACATATTAATTGAAACAAGCATACATAATGTAACAACGGTAATTATTAAAGTACTTATATATTGTTGAATTATCGGCATAAATTCAATTTTTGAAGGATCAATTATTACATCTTTTGCTATAATTTGCCATTTATATATCCTTACAGGAATATCTATTCTTTTGTTTTCTAAACTAAAAAACAAGATGGCAGTGACAAGAATGTTTACAATAACATAAGTCGAAACTATAACAAATGAATTTGATAAAAACTGTGCCATCCATAATTTCATTCTGCTGCAAGGAAGAAGCATCATATTTCTTATTGTCTTATTTTTTACTTCGTTTATTTGAGTACTTTTCAAAAGTGCAAACACAATAAAAACTGGAAGTAAAAATCTAATAAAAACTTCATTTGCCATAGATGCCGTAAATAAGCCATTTTTTGAGTACAACATTTGTTTGTCCCATACATAAATTTTTTTCTCATATAGTTTTCTTAAATAGTGTATTTCTGCTTCCATTTTAAACCTTTCTCTGGTAATTTTCGCCTGTTTAAGTGCATTTTCCATCATTTTTATTCTTTCTTCCATTTGAGTTTTCAAATCATTATTACTTGACAACAATCTTAATTGATTAATTTCTCTTTCTATTTCTTTAATCTTTTCTACCTGATATAAAACTTCTTTTTGTGACCTTTTCTTATTTTTTAACCATTGTAAATACTTCTTTTCACTTTTTAAAGTTTCTTCTTTTGCTTTTATTGTTTCTCTTAAATTAGCTCCCCCAGTAAGTTTTAATCCCCAAAGAGTAAATATAATTGCCAAAATATAACATATAGCCATTGCTACTATTAAATATAAAAACGTTTTGTTATCTAACATCTTTTTAATCTCTAACTTCAACAACTTTGATAATAATTTAAGTTTATTCACTGGTACACATCCTTTCAAGATATTTTAAGTTCTTTAAAAATTGGATGCAAAATACTTTATATAAGATTCAAGTACAACAGCAAATGCTGTTGTACTTGAATTGTAAACAGTTTAATCAAGCAGGCTACGAACAAAGTCTCTCGCATGTGTCTTTATATCTTTGCCTGTTGCTCCTTCTATTGCACCGTCTATTGCACGAATGATTGCACCTCCCACAATTGACGCACCAACTCGTATTGCAAACATTGCAACTGGACCTACTCCACCTTCCACCTTACACATCTCTTTTTCATTTAGTACTAAAAAGCCTTTCAAAGCAACCTCATTCATAACACCTCAAACCTCCTCTTTATATGATTTTATTTTTACTATACTCCAACCCCTCACAGCCGGCTGATAGAAGAGTTGTTGCCTCACCTCATAACCTCAATCCCATCTTTTCTAAAACCCATTCAATCACTCGCTTTTGCTCAACCACTATGCTCATCTCACAGGCTTGCCCTGCCCTCAAATTAATACCTTTTGAAACATTCTTCACTTCTACTTCAACTTCATAAAATCCTTGCCCACTTTGACTTGCTACCTTTATATCCCGTGATACCCTGGTAACCTTTCCTTCTACTACATTCAAGCCACCTGCTCCTGTCAATTTCACCTTTACTCTTTGCTCTTTTTCTATACCACTGCTTTTTGTGTTTGGTATGTATCCAATTATCTTAAAACCTTTTGCCTGACTGTTAACTATTCTGCCAATCTCAGTTCCGCTCCTTACTACCACACCACTGACCATTTCGCTACTGTATTCCACATAACCATCTTTTTCCGCTCTTACACTACAGCTTTCTATCAACTTCTCAGTTTCATCCAAGTTGATTTTCAGGTTCTTTATTTCATTACTCAAATTACTAATCTCATTATCAATCTGCTGCAGCATGTCCAGCTGATACTTCTCAATATCTCCTTTTGTATCATCACCTGAAATGTTTAGCAGCTTCAGCTGCCTTTCTATTTTTTGTTTTTGTAAAACCAACTCACTTTTTGACTGCTTCAGCTCATCAAGTTTCAAATCTATCTTCGATACTAAAATCTTCTTCTGTATATCACTACCATCCAATTTTGCCTTCACCTGCTGATTGTAAACTTCTATTTCACTCAATATAAATCCCATATACCCTATATCATATTTGGCAAGCTTAATTTGTTCACCTTTGTCGACAATCTCTTTTATTTCTTTCAACGTGCTTTCAAACTTATCAATATTTTTGATTTTCTCCTCCAAACTCTCTATCTGCTTTTTAAAATCCATAATGCTGTATTCTCTTTGTACTCTTTCTTCTTCTGCAGCTTTTTTTAATTTGTTTACCTCATAACTATAGCTCAAGTACCTCAAATAGTACACATTATTTTTGTTCCTAAGACTTTCACCTTTCTCTATGCTCTTTCTCAATTCCTTCAAATCACTAACTTTTTTCTCATATTCTCTCAATTGCTGTTTTAACAAATCCCTCTTCTTTACATATTCTTCATCATCAATCTTAAATAGAACCTCACCTTTCTTTACATATTCACCTTCTTTCACAAAAATCTCTTTAACCTTCCCACCAACATAACTTATCACCTTTGCTTCATCTTCCCAAGGTCTTATTATTCCTTGAACCTTCACATTTATATCAATTTTCCCTACAATACTCCACAAAACAAGCCCTATTATTAAAGCCAACAAAATGTATGTAATAAAAAGTCCATACTTTGGAATCTTTGCTTCGTACAAAAGCTTACTTTCTCTAAGTTCACCAAAATCATATATTACCTCTCTCATGCTCTGGCTGCACTCCCAACCAAATCCCATAGCCCTTTTTGCTCAAGTCCCATCAGCTGCTCTCTCCACAGGTTATAATAATATCCTTTCTTTGCCATGAGTTCTTCATGTATCCCTACCTCTACTATCTTGCCTTCATGCATTACCACAACCCTGTCGCACTTTAATATGGTCGATAGCCTGTGCGCTATTATTATGGTTGTTATCCCCTCACATACCTTCTCTATAACCTTCCCTATCGCCTGCTCGGTTACAGAGTCAAGGTTACTGGTTGCTTCATCCATTTTCACTAATCTCAGACCTCGCATAAAAGTATATCAATTAAGCCAAAAAACCATACACTTGTTTATTACAACTGTCTTCTAAGTGTTATAATAAGTTAAATTGGCAAGTATTTCTGATGCTCGCCTTTCAAGATTCAACACTTCATCAAACATATCAATTATTTTCCCAATAAATTCTTTTTTACAGCGGGTATAATTACCCACTGAGTATAAAAACCTCGATATTTGTCTCAGTTTATTTCCGCTCTCACGAAACAATACGCTTGCTTTTTTTAATCTTGAATCTCTTGTTATTTCATATAGCGCAAATAAAGCATCTGCCAATTCATGCCTATTAAAACTTGAAGATCCAGAAACTAAAGATTTCCTTAAAAGAAGTATTTTTAAAGTGAAAACCTTATCAATTATTTCTGACGATACCCTAGCAATGTTGTCAATCTCACTTAATACCTTTAATTCACTTTTTAGAGCATAAAAAGCACCGAAATTGCAAATTCCTTTAACTCCAACATTTGAGATTATTAGCAAATTACTATCATTGAGTATATTCCGAAAACATTTTGACAATTTTCCCATCATTATATCAACGTCATTAATTCGTTTCGATATAGCAGTAGTCTGATTCTCATCCAACTCAAGATAAATACATCTGTTCTGAGGTGAAGAAGGATATACTCTCAGCGTTCGCGCACGAGAAAAAATTGAGTAATCAATTGGTAAAAGCTCACACTTTCCCTGAGGCAATATCTGATTGCAAATCACCTTCGTGGGAAAATCTACGCCCACAACCACCACACCACTACAAACGCCAATTTGAACATCGTTTTTTGGTATATTTAGAGTTGAAATTGTATTAGCATCGCATAATGTATATATTGGAACACCCTCTTTTATAAAAGTAACTATGTCATTTATTGAATTAATTTTATCTGTTACATGGTATTTTATATTGTTTTCATCAAAAAATGTTTCTTCAAAATACTCATTGAACCCTACCAGGAATAAATACTCCAAATTCTTATATGGTATATAACACAAAGCAGCTAAGATATTGAAGCAATGAATGTACAGTAAATTAGGATTAATAAAAATATTATGTAAACTTAATAAATCACACAAAGATTGAATACGGCAATTTGCATGTTTAAAACTTCGTTGTAGTTTATCTGCACTCTTTAAAATCATTTTACAACTCTCCCGTCAGATAAAGTAATAACATTATCACAATATTTAAGCATTTTTTCACTATGTGTAACCATAATAATTGTCTTTTTTTTAGTTACATTTATCTCATGAAGCAATTCAAGTATTTTATTGGAGTTCTTGGAATCAAGATTACCTGTCGGTTCATCGGCAAGAATAACCACAGGATCGTTTATTAGTGCGCGTGCAATTGCCACTCTTTGCTGTTGTCCACCAGACAATGTTGTTACATCTCTGTCAATATATTCGGACAATCCAACAGCATCAACTAACTCTTCCACTGCCTTTTTCATTTCTTTACGATTTCTATTACTAATAATAATTGGTAATTCTACATTTTCCCTAACAGTCATTCCTGGAACTAAATTATAAAATTGAAAAATAAATCCAATTTTATTACATCTAAACTCACTTAATTCATTATCATTTAATCCAACGATATTTACATTCTCGATAAAGATATCACCACTACTCGGCCTAAGCAAACCACCTATCATATAGAGCAATGTGCTTTTTCCCGCGCCTGATTCCCCAATTATGCCAGTAAAACTTCCTGCTTCTATTTGAAGACTTACATTATTTACAGCTATGTAACCATCATAACTTTTAACTACATTAACTAGTTTAATCATGTAACATAACACCTCCTAATAATATCTAATCTCGCTAATAATATCATCAACTGAAATTTTTGTAAAAATTTTTAAGGAATAAACACATGATAATATCAATATTGCAATTCCTATTAAAGCAAATTGAATAATGGGTGCTTTATAATCAACAGAGAATCCGCTCATAATACAGTTAATCGCAAAGAATTTCTTACTTACTACTATTCCCATTCCAATTGATACGAGTATTGTTACCATTTCGGTAATTAAGTATTCAAACATCAAGATTGTCTTTACATTTTTCCTTTTAAGGCCAATACTTCTTAAAATTAGAAAGTTATGTTTCTTTTCTTCTGCATTTGTCAGTATTGTATTTCCAAGCAGTAGCATTAATGCGATAATAATAGCCGCAATAATGTATTCAAGGGGTTCTATTCCTCTAACAATGTTTTCTTTCCACTGAGTTTTAATATCTGTCATAGAATAAAAATCCAAGTTGCGTTGAGAAGCCTTGGACTTTAATTCGGTAATTGAATTTTGCTTAGAAATCTTTCCACAAATTCTAGTCTTTTTATAATTTGAAATGTCGAACAAATCTTTTGAAACAT
The DNA here is from genome assembly GCF_026914285.1 of Caldicellulosiruptor naganoensis. Lineage (NCBI taxonomy): Bacteria > Bacillati > Bacillota > Caldicellulosiruptorales > Caldicellulosiruptoraceae > Caldicellulosiruptor > Caldicellulosiruptor naganoensis. The sequence continues at coordinate 1,353,078 of NZ_CP113864.1, read as the reverse complement.
ATACGGCAAATGCTGAATTATCTAGTAAGTCAGTTTTATCGCTGACTGTAACGATTTTTTCAATGCCATTTAATGATAGATTTACTTTATCACCAGGTTTGATGTTTAGATCTTTCATTACTTTTGATGACAAAACTACATTGTTACCCGAAATACTTTTTTCATTGATCTTAACGTTATACATTGCATTAAAATCATCAGCAGTTGTTGCACAAATATATACATTTATTCCTTTAATGGTTGCAACGTCGACATAGTTTCGCCCCACCACTTCTATCTTTTCATCATCAATAAAGGCGTTAGCATTGCTTGTGTTTAAGTGGTTATTAGCATATACGATTTGAAAATCAAAGTTAAGCTGTCTGTCAGCCATATTAACTGCCCAATCCTTGAAGTTCGTTGAAAAACCAATTATTGTATAAAGTATTATGACCGTTAATACCATCGACATAACAATACCTTTAAGACTTACAAGGTTAGTTTTTATATTGAAGCAGGCAAGCCTCAAAAAGGGATTTTTTATATTCATCAAAAACTTCGCACTCACTTCTATGAACGGCTTTAAAATGAATATTACACCTATTAGACATAAGATGATTTGCAATGAATATACCAATACAAGTGTCTTATCGTCAAATTTTCCAAACATTAATATATCTACGACCGACAGTACAATAAGTAATATGCCTATACCTATTTCAATTGTTATTGCACTCCTAGGTCTGTTTTTATCAGCAGTTGATCTTGTCCCAAAAAGCATTTCAATAGGCGACTTTTTCAGCAGCTTTCTAGTCGATAACAGTACTGACATAATAGGTACAATTAAACTGATTGCAATTGCTATAATTGTAAAGTAATTTTCCGGAATATATGAATAAATATTTGTATCAGTCAAAATGCATATAAGGATCCCCATACCTATGCCGAATACTACACCAAACATTATTCCTAAAATGGAATAGAAGCATATCTCCATAAGCATTGTTACAATTACTTTGCTTTTCTTTAAACCTAGTGTCCTTAATGTCCCCCAATATTCTAATCTCTTTCTAACGTTGATTGAGTATGTATTATAGATCAGAACACCGCCAATAATAGCAATTGCAGCAAACAGAATATAAATATTACTTAATAAATTATCAAATTCATCTGTTAGGGGCTTGATATTTTCATACCTGTTGATATAACTTATATCCTGCGCTTTAAAGTAATCTATTAAGTTATTTATTTTTTCTACATTGTGTGCACAATCAATAAGTAAACAAACGGTATCAACATCATAATTGTCTGGATCACCATTAATAAGAACTATGTCATTATTGATGTTGAATATATCTGTTGATTCAAGTATCTGGACTATCTTATATTTAGTATTATTGATTGAAATAATTGCATTTTTTTGAACGTTCAATTCTTTTGCTAAATGTGATGTAATAATAGCTTCATTTGAAAAAACTGCATTTGTAAGTTTTAATGAATAATGCTCATTTACTTTGTTTATATCTGCATAGGCAATAATACCATATCGGCCTATTTTATTGTGCTCAATTAGCGTACCTGAAGTATTTATTCCGATGGCTGTATAGTTGCAATCCATCATATTTACTGACGATAATTTGTCTTTTTTCCCTAAAACTATAAGGTCGGCACTGCCATTTTTCGCCCAATATTGTTCGAGCATAGTACGGCGCGCATTGCTATATACCACTCCCGTCGACAATATTATAATACATACAAGCATAACCGCAATAGTGATAGGTATATTTCTATTCCGCTCAAGTTTATTTTTAATTCTGCCAGCTACAAGTATAAAAATCAACGGATTTTCCCTCCTTTAGATTTCAACACAATATTTACAACTGTTACAATAATAGTAATAGCAAATATTGTCAATATAAACAGTCCATACATGTAATTGCCTAAATAAAAGCAGTTATATATATGAATGCAAAAAGAGTAAATAGATAATGCAAATGTTACAAAAGAGAAAATCGCATAGGATATTACTAATTTTCTCGCTCTTCTGCTTACATCATTAATACCCTTAAAAGATATTAAAAGTTTTATTAAAGTTATTCTCAAGTCATATTTATTGAGCAATATTGACAAAATATAGTAGCCGTCACATAACTTAAATGGAAGCAAATTGCCTACTATCATATATACATTCAATATCAGAAATAAACTGAGAACTTTATAAGCATTTTCCGACACAAAAGGAAGTTCTAATAATAATAAACACAACCCTGCACATATAAGGTTAGTATATATACCGGCAACCGTTACTCTAAATTTAATTTTAGGTGACGCAGGTTTTAAATCATCGTATGTAAAATAAAACATTGGTATTAAGCCTAGATACAAACCAAATGAAAATGTTTTAATTTTAATACCATTAGCTATTGCAGCTATCGCATGACCTATCTCATGTAACAAAAAACACAATCCTGTTAATAACCAGGTAACTCCAACATTTAAAGTGATAACATCAGTATTAGTTAAAATTTCTATTAAAGTATATTTATTCAATATCATGTAAATAAAAGCATATATGATCTCGAAAAATATTATACATAATACTATTTTGTAGTGCCTAAAAACAGAATAAACATAATTTGATATAACATAAAAAACGTTGTTGATTAAATTAATATCTTTTTTTATCAACGTCAATCCGAATATACTCATTTCATCGTCAATTTCCTTCTCAAATCCTTCTATCAACCCAGCTTGAGATATTTTTTTGACAAACATAAAAACATCAATATTTTCACCATACTTTCTGGACAATATATCTTCTATCTCTTCGATCGAATGATTACCATCGAGTTTGTCAATTATGTCTTCACAATATTTTACCAAGTTTATTGGAATCTTTATATAGGAATTTTTGCTTTTGCTCCCAAGTAAATAAAAAAACTCATTAAATAAGCTTTCTTGCCTTGTAAGAGAAATATCATCTACAATTTTATAACGTCCTCTCTTACATAATTCCATATTATAGATTACCTCCGAATTTTTTCCATGAATACAAATGTGACAATTTTCTTAGATTGCGTATAAAAATAGCCTTCTTTTCTTCATTTTCAAACATTAACGCAAGATTGTAAATGACTCTTTCACCAATAGATTTTTGAATTATACAACGAACTTTATTTACAGCATACTCATTATTAGCAAATTGATAGGAGGCTCCAGGACACCAAAAATTACAAAAAGAAACAGCAAAGCAGCTTTTACACTCGCTTATTTCATTTCTGGAAATTAGCTTATAAGATTTGATATTTTTCTTCAGTTCATTCTCATCAGCTATATTCCCCAATTTTTTATATTTTGACAAGTAATACATTTGACAAGGATAAACATCACCTGAAGCAGTGTAGAATATACTTTTCTTTCCTGCAGCACACACATTTTTTTCCTTGCGTGTCACAATATTAATGATTGTTGAGGCTATAAAATTTGGAATTGACATACATTTATTATCATCTAGTAGAAGTTCAAATGAATAATCAACAAGATCATAATAAAACTGTTTTATTCCATCTCTCAAATTAGCGTCATTTGTTACCATATAATTGGTATTACTCATTTCTGCAAAATATGGTGAAACCGAATCAAATCCCAGATTTATAAATGTATCAAAATACTCTCTTGCATAATTCTTTCTATAATTTCTGAGAAAAAACTCACCTAATGTTGCTTCCGCGACTAACACATGAGTTCTACCTGAGCATTTCTCAAGATTATGCTTAACAGTATCAAAAACACTTTGATGTTCATCACGAAAAATTCGCATTCTATCATTAACCTCTTTAGGACCATCTAAACTGATAGTAACAGCAAAATGATATTTCTCAAATATCTCCCATGCATATTCATCGATAAGAGTACCGTTTGTTACTATTGCAAAGTGCGGTTTAATTAAATTATTCTTTTCACATACATCTGTTATATATTCAACAAACTTAACAATTTCCTCAAATCCAAGCATAGGTTCGCCACCAAAAAATGTATAATTAACAACCCCCCGCGGAAAAATTTTTAGTATTTTTTCAAAAAATAACTTGTAATCTTCAAATGTCATTATAGCTTTACTAGTTCTGTCGATATTATTGTATGTTCCTAAATTTGCGTAGCAATATTTACATTTTAAATTACAAGTTTCTGCTGAACACATCGTTACCGATAATAAAAAACCATCATCCCATTCTATTTTTTGAGATCTGATATAGCGATGTTCTATATTCAAGTAACTCTTACTTTTTATCTTTTGTTTAATTCTATCTAAACTATCACGACATTTATATATTTTCCCTGTAATTATATCAAATATCACGGCATCTTTATTATCTAATAGTAGTAAACAATTATCAATAATTAAACTTTTCATTTAAGCCCCTCCTATATTATTTATGGATATTTAGGGTATTTTGTAAAAACTTAAATTATTACTAAAAATACCAATTATTTGTCGTTTTACCTTCATTTTGTATATTCATTTCTATTTCTGGTTAATTATTACTTCTGACCAGTTTTCGTATGATTTTTGTCAAAATCATTCGAAACCGCTCAGAACGTGCACTAGAAGACTTTCATTTCTATTTGCGCTTTAACGGTATAAATAGATACTTTGATTAATATATATTGGTATTTTAAACTATCTTCAACATTTTTCTGTGGGCTCTAATGGTACACCTTTCTATTTAGGATGATAATCCTAAGTGTATCAAAGACTAATAATTAAAGTGAAGAAAAGGGGGCTTGCAATATGATTAAAAAGATAGTACAACCTCTCAATAATAATCAATTAGCAATACAACAACCTACTAAACCTGATGCTGCACCTGTAATGATCTCTTCTATTGTCTCAAGTTCATCAAATGTTACTTCTGTAAGAGTTTCATACATATCTTTTTCTTTTGTTATTTTTTCCTTCTCCTCCATCATACTTCATTCCCTCCTTTCGTTCATGTACAAGTCATCTGTGACATCATATTACAAATTGCAAGCCCCTTTAAAAACAATTTTTGCTTATGGTAAGTTTTAATATCTTGTTAGTACAAAATTACTCCGCCTGCCACAGCCATTATGCTGTCTATCATAAGTGTTAGAGCGTTGCGCCTGATACCGCATCCCTCATCTTTGACGCATCCATAAACCTTGAAATTATCTCTCCTATCTTTCTGCTACCAAAAAACTCATCGGAAGCTTAATCACATGTTCATAATACCCCAGCATCAATTTAATATCCAATCTCTGACTCAAATGTATCAAAAGTCTTACCCTGAATGCTCCTAATATCACCTTAAATATCGTAATCAGTATTGCACCTGCTGCTATAACATGAAGTGTATTCTTCAAGAGATTCGGTATTACATCATCCATCAAAAACTTGTAATAAAACGCTGCCACTATTCCAAGTAAGGTATATACAATAGATACTGTAAAAATATTCAATATCAAGTTCTTCTGTGGACTCAATAACTTAAAAAACTTCTTCAAAACTCCCTCTTGTTTTCCTCTCTTGAACCTCTCGTTTGGCACAAGAAGTATCAAAATGCCTGTCCATATCTCAAAAAACTCTTCAGGCTTTAGCTTCACAATCCCTTTCGCCGGGTCTGCTATCACTATCTTTTCTTTACCAATTTCATGTATTACAACATAATGAAATAACTTTCCATCTATCAGCACATGCGCTATGCACGGAAGTGGTATTTTCTCAAATATTGCTTCTTTTGCTTCTGCCCTGACTGCTTTTGCTTCAAATCCAAGCTTTTCTGCCGCTTTTACAACTCCATATGCTGTGGTGCCAAACCTGTCTGTCCCTGCCATCTCTCTTATTCTGGCTATCGATACTTCCTTTCCATACTGCAGGCAAATTGTTGCTAAAGTCGCTGCCGCACAATCTGTTATATCATGCTGCTTTACACAATAGTATCTCCTTCTCATTTCTTCATCCCACTTGATTCTTTAGTCTCTTAGTTTCTTTATTCTCTTATTTAGAGCATTTTATTCTCAAACTATTTTTTCTGTAAACTTCTTCTTGGAATTTCTATGCAAATTTTATCTTATACATTTTCACTCTGTCAATCCCGTTTTTTTTTTTTTAGCCAATTTTCAACCAAATTTTGAGCTCAGAATACACTTTTCTTTAAATAGCTTAAAAGTTCTTAAATTTTCTTGAGTTTATATCAAGGCCAAATTTGCAAATAGTTAAAATATATAGTTTGTTGAATAAAAGAAATAACCATATAGAGTAAATGTAGTAACAAAAGAAAAAAGCCCCATCGTATTATAATTTTGATCTTTAGAGAAAAGCTGCAACAAAACATAAGGGAAGATAAAAAATAAAGAACAGAACAACCAAGGAAATGTAATCTATTTCAAATTTTCACTATGTGCTTAAAGACAAAATGGATTTACTACTTTTATTTTCTCAAAATACTGCCCAGAATTTAAGTCTTCACTCCATATTACTGAACATCCCAAATTTATAGCGCTGCAAAGTATCAAAGCATTCCACAAAGATATTTTATATCTTTGTGAAAGCTTGATAGCTTCTAAAATATCTTTTACTTCAATTGTGGCTACCTTCCATAACTTTAAGTCTGATATGATTTGAGAAGCGCTTTCAAAACTTAAAGGATTTTTAACCTTTTTTGTAACAACAACAAAAAACTCTTGAAGAACTTGAGTGCTCAGAGCACCATTTCTTTCTTTCCAAAGTTTCTCCACAATTTGTTTAGCAACTTTGTGTTTTTCTCCAGCAGATTTATCATATGCATACACCAAAATATTTGTGTCAACAAATTGATAGTTACTGTCTTTCATATAAATCTTCTCTCCTCCAAGTGATTGCTCCACCTGTTCCAAGGTCAAATCCTTCTTCTAAAAGCTTAAGATGCTGTAGATAAATCTTTTGATATGACTCCTCTCTATTTACAAGCTCTTCTAACAAGCTTGTAAGCAGCGCAGAAATAGATGTATTCCTTTCAACAGCAATATGTTTTATCTTTTGAATTAGTTCCTTAGGAAGAGACAAAGTAATGTTCTGATATTTACGCATACTATTTCACCTCCACGTAAAATAGTGTATCACATATTTACGTGAGATTCAACATTAAGTTTGGATGTATTATTCACCAATCAATTATGTGATAGGAAATGGAAGTATAAAAATAGGGTGGAATATACAACTCCACCCTATGTCTTCCTCATCTATCTTTTAAAACCCAAAATACTCTTTTGCATTATAATAACAAATGCCTTGAACTATTTTGCCAAGTGTTCCTAAATCATAAGGATATTCGCCGTTTTCTACCCACTCGCCAATCAAATTGCAAAGAAGTCTTCTAAAGTATTCATGTCTTGCGTAAGACAGAAAGCTTCGAGAATCTGTTACCATTCCAACAAATCGGCTCAAGAGCCCAAGATTTGCAAGATCTTTCATCTGCTGAAGGTTGCCATCTTTGCTGTCATTAAACCACCAAGCTGCACCAAGTTGCATCTTCCCAGGAACGCTACCATCCTGGAAAGACCCCATGATTGTTGCAAGAACATAGCTATCTTTTGGATTTAAAGAATATAAAATTGTTTTTGGCAGAGAATTTTCCTTCTCTAATGAATCAAGGAATTTGACAAGTGCAGAGGCTATATGACCATCGTTTATTGAATCATATCCTGTGTCAGGCCCCAAAATATTGAACATTCGTGTGTTGTTGTTTCTCAGAGCATTTATATGAAGCTGCATTGCCCAGCCAAGATTTGAATAAACTTTCCCTAAGAATCTCATTGTGTACGTTTTATATTTTGCAACTTCAATTTCTGTAAGTTTCTCACCTGCTAAAGCTTTTTTGAAAATATTAGCTACTTCATCAAAAGATGCATTGGCAAAAACCATATCGTCAATAGCATGGTCAGAAGCACGACACCCCACAGAGTGGAAAAATTCTGCTCTTGACTTTAAGGCATCTAAAAACTCATCATAGCTTTCTATCTTCTTTCCACATCTCTCTGCAAGCTTTTTTACCCACGGGATGAATGTTTCTCTTTCAATGTTCACACCCTTGTCAGGTCTGAAAGTAGGATAAACTTTTACATTAAAATCTTTATCTTCTTTTAGTTTCAAATGATACTCAAGTGTATCAACAGGGTCGTCTGTTGTACAGATTATTTCTACATTAGACCTCAAAATTATATCTCTTGCACCAAGCTCTTTTAGAACTTTGTTTGTCTTTTCCCAAACGATAGGTGCTGATTTTTAATTCAATATCTCATCTATTCCAAAATATCTTTTAAGTTCTAAATGTGTCCAGTGATAAATTGGGTTTCCTATTGCCATTGGAATGGTCTTTGCCCATGCCAAGAACTTTTCATAGTCATCTGCGCTACCTGTTATATACTTTTCTTCAATTCCGTTTGCTCTCATAAGTCTCCACTTGTAATGGTCTCCTCCAAGCCAAACCTCCGTGATATTCCTAAACTTCTTGTTTTCATAAATTTCCTTTGGATTCAAATGACAGTGAAAGTCAACAATTGGCATATCTTTTGCATATTTTTCGTAAAGCACTTTAGCAGTCTGGTTATTCAAAAGAAAATCCTCATCCATAAATCTTTTCATCTTTCCAAACCTCCTTGTAACTTGTTTCAACACAATTTTGTAAAAATTCAAACAAAATTCACAACTCAATCTGTTTGAATATATTATAAAATGAAAAGAGGCTGTCCAAAAACAATAATTTTTAATAACCAAAATCAAGCATTTGATGGTATTTAATGTTAATATTGAACTATGCAGTAAAAAGCAAGAGGGTTGGCTGGCAATTTTGCCCCAACCCCCTATTATTATCTTCGCCAATCTTTCTATGTTATAGGCAATACAAACCAAACTCTACTTTAGCTTCACACCCTTCATACCCCTGAGCAGGAATCTCCTAAACCCTTTATTGTTCTTTATTATCCCAAATACTGTCTCAACTTCTATCTTCCTTTTTTCGTAAATCTCTTCGCCTTCTCTACTTAACAGCCTTTGCCTCACCTCTTCCTTCAATTTCTCTAACCTCGGTCTTATACTAAATCTCTTCTTCCATCTCTTACCTTTATAACATTTTTCTCTGTGTTCACAACCATTACAAATATCTTCACATTGATATACCTTCTCATAACTTACAAATCCTCTCTCATTTGCACTTATCTTCGGATATAAGTATTTCACCTTCTTACCAGCAGGACAAATATATGCATCTTCTTCAGCTATGTACTCCCAGTTCCTTACATTGAAAATATCCTTCTTAAATCTTCTTGTCTGTTCCAAGTCAAATGTGTTATACTTAATGTAGCTATTTATGCCACATTCTTTCAGATGAAGGTAGTTTTCTTCAGACCCATAGCCACTGTCTGCTACAATGTTCTTTGGCTTGTGGCCTGTTATCTTCGTCACAAGCTCAAGGTGTTCCTTTAGACAGACAGTGTCTGTGGGACTTTGGTGGATGCTAAAACCTATGACAAATCGGTTCTGTGTGCCGATTTGTACATTATACCCGGGTTTTAGCATCCCATTTTTCATATGGTCATCCTTCATCCTCATAAATGTGGCATCATTGTCTGTTTTTGAAAAACTATTCCTGCCATTTAAGATCTGCTCATAAGACTCATATTTCTTGAGTCTTAATACGCAGTTGTTTTGGAGAGTTTTTACAAGCTTTTTCACTCTCCTTTCTTTCCTTTTGCTCCCAAAGTTAGCTTCTGCTATCTTTTGGGAGAGTTCTTCAACTTTTTGTTCAAGCTCTTGGCTATCATAATCAGCTTCTAAATTGACATCCAACTCGCCAAGAATTCTGTCTTCTTCCTCATTTATCCTCTCTATTTCATTAAGAATTTCTCTTACTTTTTCTCTTAATTTCTTTTTGTATGTTCTTGTACTTCTTGCCCATACAAATGTATACTTGTTCGCATTTGCTTCAATCTTTGTCCCGTCAAGGTAGTAATACTCAAAGTTTACATACCCCAGTTTTACAAGAAGTTCAATAACTTGTGCGAAAATCTCTTCAATGCAATCACCTATTATCTCTTTTCTGAATCTATTGATAGTTCTGAAATCAGGGGTTTGAAGTTTTGAAAGCCACATAAAGGTTATATTCTCTTGAAGTGCTTTTGCTATCTTTCTTGAAGAGTATATCCCCTGTATGTAAGCATAGATAAGTACTTTCAAAAGCATCAAAGGATGGTAGCTGGAAGTCCCACCACCTTTGTATTTCTCTACTATGGTTGAGATATCTATTTTATCAATGATTTTATCGATTGCTCTTACTAGATGAGTTTGAGGGATAAAGGCTTCAGGGTCGATTGGCATTATTAATTGGTTGGGGTTATATTCTTTGAAGACTATTTTATCATGTTTGCGTGGCATATTAATCCTCCTTATGTAATCATTTCTGAGATATTATATCATAAATATCTCACAATGTAAATACAGTAAAAATAAAGAGGCTGTCACCTCATCTTTTTAGACAGCCTCTTTCTTTATTCCATTGCAAATCCAAAAACTTTTCTTTGGACTTTTGTGGAGTTATTTTTTCTTCAAGTTAAAGAATGCGTTCATTCCAGGATATACGGCAACGCTACCAAGTTCTTCTTCGATTCTCAATAGCTGGTTGTATTTTGCTACTCTGTCTGTCCTTGACGGTGCACCTGTCTTTATCTGACCAGCATTTACTGCAACAACAAGGTCAGCAATTGTTGTATCTTCTGTCTCACCTGATCTATGGGATACAACTGCAGTGTAGCCTGCTCTATTTGCCATCTCAATTGCTTCTAAAGTTTCTGTAAGTGTTCCTATCTGGTTGAGCTTAATTAATATTGAGTTTGCAACACCAAGCTCAATTCCCTTTGCAAGCCTCTTTGTGTTTGTAACAAACAAATCATCACCCACAAGCTGAATTTTGCTGCCAAGTGCTTCAGTAAGCATTTTCCAACCTTCCCAGTCCTCTTCAGCAACACCGTCTTCAATTGATACAATCGGATACTTTTCAACAAGTTTTACCCAGAATTCTACCATTTCTTCTTTTGTTCTAACTTTACCTTCTCTCTCGAAATGATACTTTCCATCTTCTTCATTGTAAAGCTCAGATGTTGCAGGGTCAAGCGCTATTGCTATATCTTTACCTGGAGTATAACCAGCTTTTTCGATTGCCTCAACAATCACTTCCAATGGCTCTTCGTTAGACTTCAAGTTTGGTGCAAATCCACCTTCATCGCCCACTGTTGTGTTGTAACCTCTTGCCTTCAATACATTTCTTAATTGATGGAATGTCTCAGCACACATCCTGAGCGCTTCACTAAAAGATTTTGCACCAACAGGCATTATCATAAACTCTTGCAAATCGACAGAGTTGTCAGCATGCTTACCACCGTTTAAGATATTCATCATTGGCACAGGCAAGTATTTTGCGTTGACACCACCAATGTATTGATACAGTGGAAGGCCAAGTGCGTTTGCTGCTGCCTTTGCAACTGCCAAAGATACACCCAAAATTGCGTTTGCACCAAGCTTGCTCTTGTTCTCTGTTCCATCAAGCTCAATCATAAGCCTGTCAATCTCAACTTGGTTTAAAGCATTCATTCCAATAATCTCTGGTGCAATAACCTCATTTACATTTTCAACTGCTTTGAGAACCCCTTTACCCATATATCTTTTTTTGTCACCATCTCTGAGCTCAACAGCCTCAAACATACCTGTGGACGCACCTGATGGAACAGCAGCTCTACCTACAAATTCATCATTTACAACAACCTCTACCTCAACAGTCGGGTTTCCTCTTGAATCAAGAATTTCTCTTGCTTTTACAGCTGTAATTGAAAGATCAACTTTCATTCGTTTATTCCTCCTTCTGAATATTTTTTTCAGTCTCTATAAATGAATTTATTTAATAACAAGCGAGCTTCCTTTCATCTCTGAAGGCTTTTCTAACCCTAAGATGTCTAAGATTGTCGGAGCAATGTCTGCTAAAATTCCATCATCTCTTAATTTAACATTGCCATACCCAACAAGATACAAAGGCACCTTATTTGTTGTATGAGCTGTATGAGGCTCACCTGTCTCATAATCGATCATCTGTTCGCAGTTACCATGGTCAGCAGTAATAATAACCACTCCGCCTTTTTCTAAAACTTTGTTAACAACTTTTCCGATACACTCATCAACAGCCTCAACTGCTTTTATTGCAGCCTCCAACACTCCAGTGTGCCCAACCATATCACCGTTTGCATAGTTACAAATTATAACATCATATTGGTTACTTTCAATTCTCTCCAGTAGAGCTTCAGTTACCTCATAAGCACTCATCTCTGGTTTAAGGTCATATGTTGCAACCTTCGGTGATGGTACCAAAACCCTGTCTTCTCCGACATTTGGTACTTCAACACCACCATTGAAGAAGAAGGTGACATGAGCGTACTTTTCTGTCTCAGCAATCCTGAGCTGTTTTAGGCCAAGCTTGCTCAAATACTCACCCAAAGTGTTTTCTAAATTTTCTGGTTTGAAAGCAACATGGCAATTCTTTATAGTGACATCATACTGTGTCATGCATACAAAGAATACTTCAAAATATCCTTTTTTTCTTTCAAAACCATCAAATTCTATATCACAAAATGCTCTTGTAATTTGTCTTGCTCTGTCAGGTCTGAAGTTAAAGAAAATAATACTGTCATGTTCATTTATTGTGGCGACAGGCTTTCCGTTTTCAAGCACAACAGTCGGAATTACAAATTCATCAGTGTTACCTTTTTCATACGACTTTTCAACCGCCTCTAATGCTGAGCTTGCATACTCGCCTTCACCAAATACCATTGCATTGTAAGCCTTTTCTACTCTTTCCCATCTTTTATCTCTGTCCATTGCATAGTATCTGCCCATCACTGTTGCAATCTTGCCACAACCTATCTCTTTCATTTTATGTTCAAGTTCTTCAATGTAAATCTTTGCGCTTGAAGGTGGAACATCTCGCCCATCTAAGAAGCAGTGAACAAATACCCTTTCAAGATTATGCCTCTTTGCAAGCTCCAAAAGAGCATAAAGGTGAGTGTTGTGACTGTGCACACCACCGTCTGATAAAAGCCCCATCAGATGAAGCGAAGAGTTATATTTTTTGCAATTCTCTATTGCCATCAAAAACTCTTCTTTTTCGAAAAAGTCACCATCTTTAATTGACTTTGTTATTCTTGTAAACTCTTGATACACAATTCTCCCAGCACCTAAATTTAGATGACCTACTTCAGAATTTCCCATCTGACCTTCAGGAAGACCAACGTCCATGCCACTGCTGCCAATCAAAGTATATGGGTAATTCTTTTCGTAATAGTCAAGGTTGGGGGTCTTGCCCAAAGCAACAGCGTTTCCCTCTTGCTTTGGGTTATAACCCCAACCATCCATGATGATAAGAACAACAGGTTTTTTCATTATCTTATTCCCCTTTACTTGCCATAATTAGTAGTGCAATATCTTTGCAAATTCCTGAGCATTAAGGCTTGCGCCACCAACCAAGCCTCCATCAATCTCTGGCATATTGAAAATGTCTGCTGAATTTGCAGAGTTTACACTACCACCATATTGAATCCTTATTTTCTGAGCTGTATCTTCATCATACATCTCAGCAATTACATTTCTGATTACACCAATTACCCTATTTGCCTCTTCAGGGGTTGCATTCTTGCCTGTGCCTATTGCCCAAATAGGCTCATATGCAATTACAACCTTTTCAACATCTTCTTTAGAAACACCATTTAGCGCAATCTTGACTTGAAGCCTTACAAGTTCATCTGTAATACCATATTCTCTTTGTTTGAGTGTTTCACCAACACATACAATAGGCTTTAGACCAAACTTGAGCGCTGCTAACACTTTCTTGTTCACAATCTCATCAGTTTCGCCAAAGTATTGTCTTCTTTCAGAGTGACCTATTACCACATACTCGACCCCAACTGCTTTAAGCATTGGACCAGATATCTCACCTGTATATGCGCCTTTTTCTTCATAGAACATGTTTTGTGTTCCAAGTTTTATATTTGTTCCTTCTATTGCTTCTTTGACATAAGGAACAAGAATTGATGGAGCACAGATAACTACTTCTGCTTGTACATTATCAATATACTTTTTCAGCTCTTCAACAAACTCTTTTGCTTCTTGTGGAGTCTTGTTCATCTTCCAGTTTGCTGCGATTATCTTCTTTCTTGGATTTTTGTCAAGCAGACATGCAATACCAGGCAGTACCTTTCCTTCTAAAAACTCTAATGAAGCACCGCCACCTGTTGAAATATGTGTCATCTTATCAGCAAAGCCGAGCTTTTCAACAGCAGCTGCAGAGTCGCCACCACCGATAATGGCAATTGCGCCATTTTCTTCAACTGCTTCAGCAACAGCTCTTGCAATAGCTTCTGTTCCTTTTGCAAAATTTGGAAATTCAAATACACCCATTGGTCCATTCCAAACAATGGTCTTTGCCTTCTTTATCTCTTTTGAGAAAAGTTCAATTGTGGTATTTCCTATGTCCATGCCCATCATATCGTCTGGCATTGCATCAGATGGAACATACATATACTCTGTGTCGTTCTTGAACTCTTTTGCAACAATGCTTCCAACTGGTAATAGAAGGTTTACTCCTTTTTCCTCTGCTTTTTTCATTATCTCTCTTGCAACATCAAGCTTATCATCTTCGCATTTTGATTTTCCGATTTTATATCCTTTTGCCTTCAGGAAGGTATATGCCATTGCACCGCCAATTAAGAGACTATCAACCTTTTCAAGAAGATTTGTAATAACCCCAATCTTATCAGAAACCTTTGCACCACCCAAGATTGCAACAAATGGTCTTTGAGGATTTGCAAGAGCGTTGCCAAGCATTTCAATCTCTTTTTCCATTAAAAATCCAGCAACTGCTGGTAAGAACTCTGCAACACCTGCTGTTGAAGCATGAGCTCTGTGAGCTGTTCCAAACGCATCATTTACATATATATCAGCAAGAGATGCCAATGCCTTTGCAAATTCTCTGTCGTTTTCTTCTTCCTCTTTATGAAATCTGACGTTTTCAAGAAGGACTACAGCTCCTTCCTTCATCTGCTCAACACATTTTTTAGCATCTTCGCCTATTACGTCTTTTGCAAGGACAACTTCTTTGCCAAGAAGCTCAGAAAGCCTCTTTGCAACAGGTGCCATGGAATATTTCGGGTCAAATTTGCCCTTTGGCCTTCCTAAGTGCGAAACAAGTATTACCTTTGCATTGTGGTCGATCAAGTATTTAATTGTTGGAAGTGCCTCTCTGATTCTTCTATCATCTGTGATATTTCCATTTTCATCTTGTGGGACGTTAAAATCAACTCTTACTAAAACTCTTTTACCACTTACATCTATATCGCGGATTGTTTTCTTGTTCAATCTTGGCATGAAACTTCTCACCTCGAAAATATTAAATATTAGTTCTATTTTCAAATCAAGACTGGTCCGGACAAAACAACTTTTTGACTTTTTGCCGGACCAGTCACCCTTTATAATTATAAGCCCTTCTTAACAATGTAGTTCAGAAGATCAGCAACTCTGTTAGAGTATCCCCATTCGTTGTCGTACCATGCAACAACCTTGACAAGAGTACCTTCAATAACCATTGTGGAGAGAGCATCAACAATTGAAGATCTCGGGTCACCTTTGTAGTCAACAGAAACAAGTGGCTCTTCGCTGTATCCCAAGATTCCTCTGAGTTCACCTTCTGCTGCAGCTTTTAATACGCTGTTGACCTCTTCTTTTGTGGTTGGCTTTTCAACTTCAAACACAACGTCTGTAACTGAAACAGTTGGAGTTGGAACTCTCAAAGCAAAACCGTTGAGTTTACCTTTAAGGTGCGGAAGAACAAGTGCCACTGCCTTTGCGGCACCAGTTGTTGTTGGAATAATGGACAGAGCGGCAGCTCTTGCTCTTCTCAAGTCTTTGTGTGGAAGGTCAAGAATCTGCTGGTCATTTGTGTAAGAGTGAACAGTTGTCATAAGTCCTCTTTTTACCTTGAAATGGTTATCAATTACCTTTGTAACAGGTGCTAAACAGTTTGTTGTACATGATGCATTTGAAATAACATGGTGTTTGCTTGGATCATACATCTCTTCGTTAACACCCATTACAATTGTAATATCCTCATCTGTTGCTGGAGCTGTGATTATAACCTTTTTTGCACCTGCTTGGATATGCTTTTCTGCATCTTGCTTCTTTGTAAACTTACCTGTTGACTCGATTACAACTTCAACACCCAAATCCTTCCATGGTAAGTTTGCTGGGTCTTTTTCAGCCAAAACTTTTATCTCTTTGCCGTTAACAATGATTGATGTGTCTGTATACTCAACAGTTCCGTTGAATATACCATAACATGAGTCGTATTTTAAAAGATGCGCCAAAGTTTTTGGATCTGTCAAGTCATTTACAGCAACAACCTCAAATTCGTTTGGATATTTCGCCAAAATTGCTTTAAAAGCATTTCTACCAATTCTTCCAAAACCGTTAATACCAATCTTTACCGCCATCTTTCCTACCATCCTTTCTCTTTTTTTATTTTTTTCAACACTGCAACAATAATTGAAATTGCTGCAGTGTTTCTACCCTTTAATACTCAAGATTCTCCGTGCAATTCCCTCATCAATGACAAATATTGCATTATGTTTTATACCATTTAATGAAAGGATTGCCTCTGCCTTGTGTGCACCACCTGCAACTCCTATCATATATTTAATGTTTTTAATTTTTTCAAGTTTTATACCTACTGTAGTTGTGCTGTAAACAATATTACCTTCTTTGTCAAAATAATAACCAAAGATCTCGCCAATTGCTCCCACTTGGCTGAGTTTTTCTATCATCTGTTGGTTAAATTTTCTTCTCTTTGCCATTTCAATTGCATTTCCTATGCCAAATATCAGCATGTCAGCATTGTTAATGTCATTCAAGACATCCTGTACATCTTCTTTTTTCACAATCAGCTTATATACTTCCTCATCCATTGTATCTGGTAGATGTAGCAGTTTATATCTTCCGCCCAACTTCTTAGCTAAATTTGCTGCTAAGGTATTTGCTTGTTTTTCAACTTCTTGCCCAATTCCTCCTCTTGCTGGAACCACTAAAATGTCTTTAAAGAAACATGTTGGAAAATTATCAACAACTTCTTTTACTGTCTGGCCACCTGTCACAGCAATTATCTTGACATTCGGCAGAAGTGAAAGTACAACTTTACTTGCTACAATCCCTAATTCTTTAAGGACATATGGATTTGTGTCAGCATCTCCTGGCACAATAAAAAGATCTTTTGCACCTAAAATATCTTTTACTGTTTGTCTTAAAGCTTCTAATACCTTTATATCATATACTATGTTAGAAAGTTTTTCAAGAAGGTCTTCACCCTCGTTTGTTAAAATTGTACCATTATCTGTGATTGTTAGAAGTCCGAGACTTCGTAAAATGTCTACTTCATTTCTCACAATTCTTTCAGAAAGCTTTAATTTTTCCGAAAGCATTCTTCTACCAATGGGTTGATGATATTTTACATTTTTTAAGATGTCATATCTTCTTTCAAATATTTCTATAACTTCAGGAGTTATTCTTTTTAAAAGTTCAAGAAAATCATCCATCCTATCATTACCTCATCGGGGACAGTTTTATCCATCCCTCTTATTGTTTTGTCCCACTATTTAATTATATCACTTTTAAAGCTTTATTCAAGTGTATACATGCAAAAAAAGCAGAGGAAGGCAATTTATTTCCTCCTTCCTCTGCCTTTCCTTCACTTATAACTATTATTTGTCAATAAATGTTTTCATCTTTGATTTTACCTGTGCTTGAGCAGCTGCAAGTCTTGCTATTGGAACCCTGAATGGTGAACATGATACATAGTCTAGTCCTGCATTATAACAGAATTCAATACTTGCTGGGTCACCACCATGCTCACCGCAGATTCCGAGTTTGATATCAGGTCTTGTAGCGCGACCGAGTTCTGCAGCCATCTTGATGAGTTTACCAACACCTTTCTCATCAAGTCTTGCAAATGGGTCTGTCTCGAATATCTTCTTTTCGAAGTAGTCATTCAAGAACTTGCCTATATCATCTCTTGAGAATCCAAATGTCATCTGTGTAAGGTCGTTTGTTCCAAATGAGAAGAACTCAGCTTCTTTTGCAATCTCATCAGCAGTAAGTGCTGCTCTTGGCACCTCAATCATTGTTCCAACTTTGTACTCAATCTTTACGCCTTTCTCTTCCATAACTTTCTCAGCAGTCTTTACAATGACATCTTTGATATATTTGAGCTCTTTGAGTTCACCAACAAGTGGAACCATTATCTCAGGTACAACATCTATACCTTCGTTTTTTACATTAATAGCAGCTTCAATTATAGCTCTTGTCTGCATTTCAGCTATCTCAGGATATGTGATAGCCAAACGGCAGCCTCTGTGACCAAGCATTGGATTGAGCTCATGCAAGCTTTGAACAATTGATTTTAGTTCTTCAAAGGTGATACCCATCTGTGCTGCAAGTTCTCTTATAGCATCGTCTTCTTTTGGTAAGAATTCATGAAGTGGTGGGTCTAAAAGTCTTATTGTAACCGGGTAACCTTTCATTTCTCTAAATAGTGCTTCAAAGTCGCTTCTTTGCATTGGAAGAAGCTTGTCCAAAGCTTTTCTTCTCTGTTCTTCTGTTCTTGCAACAATCATCTCTCTCATAGCTGGAATTCTGTCTTCTTCGAAGAACATGTGCTCAGTTCTGCAAAGACCAATACCTTCTGCACCAAACTTTCTTGCCAGTGCAGCATCTCTTGGTGTGTCAGCATTTGCTCTTACCTTTAGTCTTCGTATCTCGTCAGCCCATTGCATGAAGGTCGCAAAGTAACCTGTCAACTCCGGTTCTTTTGTTGGAAGTTCGCCTTCATATACATAACCTGTAGAACCATCAAGTGAAATCCAATCACCTTCACGATATACTTTACCATCTGGTGTTGTAAAGTATTTTTCTTCTTCGTTAATTGAGATATCTCCACATCCAGCAACACAGCACTTACCCATACCTCTTGCAACAACTGCTGCGTGTGATGTCATACCACCACGTGATGTGAGTATTCCTTGTGCTGCAACCATACCTTCAATATCTTCTGGTGAGGTTTCTGTTCTGACAAGAATAACTTTCTTTTCGCCTCTTTCAACTGCTGCCTTTGCATCTTCTGCTGTGAAGTAAATCTTACCAGTTGCTGCACCTGGTGATGCAGGAAGGCCTTTTGCAATTGGTTTAGCAGATTTTAAAGCGCTTGGTTCAAATGTTGGGTGAAGTAATGTGTCAAGCTGTTTAGGATCAACTTTCAACATAGCCTCTTCTTTTGTTATAAGCCCTTCTTCAACCATGTCAACTGCAATCTTAAGTGCAGCTTGTGCTGTTCTCTTACCATTTCTTGTCTGAAGCATATAGAGTTTACCTCTTTCAATTGTAAACTCCATATCCTGCATATCTTTGTAGTATGTCTCAAGCTTCTTTGCAATCTCAGCAAGCTGCTGATAAACTTCTGGCATTGACTCTTTTAATGCTGAAATTGGTTGTGGTGTTCTAATACCTGCAACAACATCTTCACCTTGAGCATTCATCAAGAACTCGCCATAAAGCTCTTTTTCACCAGTTGCTGGGTTTCTTGTGAAAGCAACACCTGTACCAGAGTCATTGCCCATGTTACCATATGCCATCATCTGGACGTTTACAGCTGTTCCCCAATCATGAGGAATCTCATGGAGTCTTCTATAAACAATTGCTCTTGGGTTATTCCAGGATCTGAAAACTGCTTTGACTGCTTCTAAAAGCTGTACCTTTGGGTCTTGTGGGAAATCTTCGCCTTTTTCTGCCTTGTATAGTTCTTTGTATCTCGCAACTACCTCTTTTAAGTGATCAGCTGTTAGATCAGTATCGTATTTTGCTCCGTATTTTTCTTTTACTTCATCAAGTATTTTTTCAAACTTGTTCTTTTCAATTCCCATGACAACATCGGAGAACATCTGAATAAATCTACGATATGAGTCATATGCAAATCTCTCATTGTTTGTAAGTTTAGCTAATCCTTCAACAACTTCATCATTGATACCAAGGTTTAAGATGGTATCCATCATACCTGGCATTGAAACTCTTGCACCGCTGCGAACAGAGACAAGAAGTGGATTACTGGGATCACCGAATTTTTTACCAGTAATCTTTTCAAGCTCAGCAAGCTTTTCAAAAATTTCTTCTATAATTTCATCAGCTATTTTTTCGCCTTCCTCATAATATCTTGTACATGCCTCTGTTGTTACAGTAAAGCCCGGAGGAACTGGAAGCCCAAGATTTGTCATCTCAGCAAGATTAGCGCCTTTTCCTCCAAGAAGTTCTCTCATATCCTTATTTCCTTCATAGAACATGTACACGTATTTCTTTTTGCTCAATATAAATCCCTCCTACTTAAAATTTGATTGGGAAAATATGTTAAAAGAAAGTTTAAATGCAACAACATAAATTATTATAGCATATTTTTGCAGTTTGAGAATATCCTTTATTAAAACTTCACTTCTATTTTTTCTTCTAAATATGGAATTATTTCCTCAATATGAACTCTTATTTGCTCCATTGTATCTCTGTCTCTAATTGTTACCGTATTATCTTCTAATGTCTGATAGTCTACAGTTATTCCAAACGGAGTGCCAATTTCATCTTGGCGTCTGTATCTTCTTCCTATACTTCCACTTTCGTCATATTGCACAATCCACTTGTATTTCAGAGTATTATAAATTTCTTTTGCTTTTTTAACAAGTTTCTCTTTTTTTAGCAGTGGAAAAATTCCTGCTTTAACCGGTGCGATGGCCGGATGAAGGTGAAGAACAATTCTTGAATCATTCTTGTCAAGCTTTTGATTTTCATATGCGTCTACCAAAAATGCAAGGAACGATCTATCAACGCCAGCTGACGGTTCAATCACATATGGAATATACCTTTGCTTTGTCTCATCGTCAAAATAAGTCAAATTCTGACCACTGTATTCTTGATGTCTTGATAAGTCAAAGTCAGTTCTATTTGCAATTCCTTCGAGCTCTGACCAACCCATCGGGAATAAATATTCGATGTCAACACATGCCTTTGCATAGTGTGCAAGTTCATCTTTCCCGTGCTCTCTTATTCTTATGTTCTCCTTTCTAATACCCAGCTTATAATACCAATTTATTCGTTGCTCAATCCAATGTTTGTGCCAATATTCATCTGTTCCAGGTTTTACAAAATATTCTATTTCCATCTGCTCAAATTCTCTTGTCCTGAAAATGAAATTACCAGGTGTTACTTCATTTCGGAATGACTTTCCTATCTGAGCAATCCCAAAAGGAAGCTTTTTTCTCATGGTTTGCTGAACATTTAAAAAGTTTACAAATATACCCTGTGCAGTTTCAGGTCTCAGATAAACTACAGCAGATTCGTCCTCAACAGGACCCATAAATGTTTTAAACATGAGATTAAACATTCGCGGCTCTGTTAATTCTCCACCGCATTCAGGACATTTGTTCTCAGAAAGCTGATCTGTCCTCCATCTTTTTTTACAAACCTTGCAATCAGCCATTGGGTCTGCAAAATTTTGTAAATGTCCACTTGCTTCCCATACCTTGGGATTCATTAGTATACTCGAGTCAAGTCCGACAACGTCATCTCTTAGCTGGACATTTGCCTTCCACCAAAGTCTTTTTATATTGTTCTTCATCTCAACACCAAGCGGGCCATAATCCCAGCAGCTATTAAGTCCACCATATATTTCACTTGATTGGAATATAAATCCTCGGCGTTTACAAAGTGAAACTATCTCATCCATTGTTACCATGCTATCATTACCACCTTCAATTTATTTTGTGCAATCGACTCTATTTTATTTTATAAATCTAAAAAAATCAAGAATCCTGACATCCTTCTGTAAAACCAATTTTATATACGTTATCATCAAATTTTTCAGTATAGTATTTAATTCCTTATCAATTTTTATTTTGCTTAACTTTTTTAAATCTGTTGCTGCAATTATTAGTATCTTCTCAACAGTTTCAAGACTTATTTTCACGTCATCTTCTTCCTTACATTCTGGGCAAACAACTCCCGCATTTTTGAAGGAGAAAAAAATCTGATTCAAACTTGACTTGTGACATTTTACACACTGGGTAAACTGAGGAAAAAATCCTGTAAAAATTAAAATTTTAATTTCAAAGATTCTGCAAATAGTCTCAGGCTCTGCTCCCTTTTTCAGCATGTACAACGAGTTTAACAAAAGTCTCAACACGTCTTCATTCTTCTGTTCCAATTCGATAAAATTGTCCACAAGTTCTATTAAATAACTGGAATAAATAGTAAGGTCGACATTTTGAGTGAGGTCAAAAAATGATTCAATTACACTTGCAGATGATATAGAGTAAATATCTTTTGCCTTTGTAAATACAAATTCTGAATATATTAGCGGTTGCGAAACGGCACTTAAAGGACTTAAAGTCCGTCTACAATTCTTAGAAAGTGCTTGAATCTTTCCTATCTCGGCTGTTAAAATGGTCAAAACCTTACTTGATTCTTCAAAATTTATGTCTTTTAGCACAATACCCTTTGCTTTTACGAATTTCATTATTCATCAGACCTCTTTTAGGTTATATCCCAACATTTTCATTGCAGCTATATCATCTCGCCAGTTCTTCTTTACCTTAACCCAAAGCTGAAGATTGACTTTTATACCAAATAACATCTCAAGCTCTTCACGAGCTTGTATTCCAATCTTCTTCAACATCTGCCCACATTTTCCAATAATTATTGCTTTATGGGATTCCTTTTCACAATAAATAGTCGCTTCTATGTCCAATATGTCCTTGTTTTTTCTTTCAGAAAACCTCTCAACCGAAACTCCAACGCCATGCGGTACTTCTTCAGAAAGGTTTAACAATATCTTTTCTCTTATTATCTCTGAAACAATAAAGCTCTCTCTCACATCTGTTGTCATATCGTCAAGATAGTATTTCGGTCCTTCTGGAAGTAGCTGCTTGACTTTTTCTAACAATACGTCACAGTTATACCCATTTATAGCTGCTATTTCAATTATAAATTCGAAACTTAACCTACTTGCAAAAAGGCTTTTCAAAATTTCAATATTTTCTTTTGATGCCAAATCAGCCTTGTTTAAAACAAGTATTTTGGGTGTTTGTACTTCTTTCAACTTTTCTAAAATTGCTTCATCCCATGGTCCTATTCCATTGTCGATAGCTTCAACAATATAGAGAATTAAATCAACCTCTTTCAATGTTTTTTCAGAAACTTTTACCATATACTCTCCGAGTTTATTTTTTGGCGGATGTACACCTGGAGTGTCAATAAATATTATTTGGGCATCACTTAGTGTCAATATACCTTTAATACTATTTCTTGTTGTCTGGGGTTTTGGTGAAATAATTGATATCTTCTTCCCTACAAAATAATTCATCAATGTAGACTTACCAACATTTGGACGCCCTATTAAAGCTACAAACCCTGATTTAAAAGCCATATCTTAATATCACCTCAATTTTCTCTCTTATTTTCAAAAAATGCATTGTATTTATCCTTCCTTTAAATTATCATATCATATGTGTTCAATTTTTAACAGGAAGGGAGAAAAAATTTTGCAATGAGACTTCTATACATTGTAAAGAAAGAGGATTTAAATATGACATACAAACAAATTCTGAGAAAAAGACTATTTTTATCATCAACAATGATGAGCAGGTTGAAATTCAACAACAAAATAAAATTTATACCACAAATATTTTCCATAAACGAATACCCTTCTGAAAATTCAATTATAGAAATTCAACTGGAAGATTTACCTTCAAATATAGTACCAACAAAAGGTAACATTGATATTCTATTTGAAGACCAATTTTTTGTGTTTGTCAACAAGCCATCTGGTATTCCTTCACATCCTTCAAAGGGTCATTATTTTGATACACTTGCAAACTACGTAGAAAAATATTTAAAGTCTCAAGGTCTTACCTCACATATAATAAATAGGCTTGACAAAGATACCTCTGGCATTGTAGTATTTGCCAAAAACTCGTACTTTCATAGCATAATTTCTTTAGAATTTGAAAAAAGGTTGGTTGAAAAGATATATATAGCAGTAGTGCATGGAAAATTGACAAAAAAAAGCGGGCTTATAGAAAAACCCATCAAAAGGTCAAATGATGGTATCAAAAGGGAAGTTAATGAAAAAGGTAGCTATGCAGCTACAATGTTCGAAGTAATTGAGCAAAATGAAGATTTCTCAGTTTTAAAACTAAAGCCTATAACTGGACGAACGCATCAGATAAGAGTTCATCTGGCTTCAATAGGTCATCCTATTGTAGATGATACTTTGTATGGCATCGAAAAAGAAGCAAATTTTCCGTTGCTACTTCATGCTTATTCCATTAGCTTTAATTTCAAGCTGGTTGAAAAAGAATACAAGGTTACTGCTCCACTACCACACTATTTTTCTGAATTTCTTGGTTCTCATTTGGACATTTGAGACTTTTTACAAATTTCTCTATTCTGTCTAAAGCCTCTTTAATAGTTTCTAATGAATATGCATACGAACACCTTATAAAACCTTCACCACAACTTCCAAATGCAGTTCCTGGTACGACTGCGACCTTTTGTTGATACAAAAGCTTCTCAGCAAACTCTTCTGATGAAAGTCCAGTCGATTTTATTGATGGAAAAACATAAAACGCTCCTTTCGGTTCAAAACATTCAAGTCCCATCTTATTGAACCTGCTCACCATATACCGTCTTCGTCGGTTATATTCCTCTCTCATCTTTTCAACTTCAGCTTCACCATTTCGCAAAGCTTCAATTGCAGCGTACTGAGAAAATGTAGGTGCACTCATAATAATGTATTGATGAACCTTTGCCATTGCTTTGATAAAAACCTCATTTGCTGCAACAAATCCAAGTCTCCATCCTGTCATTGCAAATGCCTTTGAAAAACCATTTATTAGTATTGTCTTATCTTTCATCTCTGGAAAATTAGCTACAGAAACGTGATCACCTTCATATGTAAGCTCAGCGTAAATTTCGTCTGAAATTACAATTATATCCTTATCTTTCAAAACATCTACAAGCTCTTTTAAGTCCTCCCTGGTCATAATCGCGCCTGTTGGGTTGTTTGGATATGAAAGTATCAACGCCTTTGTTCTTGGTGTAATTTTAGAAATTATATCCTCTGGACGAAGCTTAAAGTCATTTTCTGCTTTTGTTGGAACTGCAACTGGAACTCCACCCGCAAAGATTGTACAGGGTTTGTAAGAAACAAAGCAAGGTTCAGGAATTAACACCTCATCACCCGGATTTATAATGCTTCTTAATGCAATGTCAATTGCTTCGCTTGCCCCGACTGTAACCAAAATCTGATCTCTGTAATTTGGGTAATCAAGATTAAATCTCCTTTTCAGATAGTTGCTAATTTCTTTCCTGAGCTCAAGTAGACCATAATTTGACGTATAATGTGTATGCCCTTCTTCGATAGAGTATATGCCCATCTCTCTTATACTCCATGGTGTGACAAAGTCTGGCTCGCCAACGCCAAGGGAAAGTGCATCTTTCATTTCAGATACAATATCAAAGAATTTCCTGATACCAGAAGGCGGAACACTTTGCACAGACCTTGACAAAAATTTTTCTAAGTTATTCACGGTGTTATTACCTCCCTGTCGTCCTTCTCACCATCTTCTAAGATTACTCCTGCGTCTTTGTACTTTTTCATTATAAAATGAGTTGCCGTAGACAAAACATATTCAAGTGGGGCAAGTTTGGAGCCTACAAAGTGTGCAATGTCTTTCATACTCTTTCCCTCAACAATTACATGTAAGTCATAGTCCCCAGAAAGAAGATAAACAGCCTTGACTTCTGGAAACTTGTATATTCTCTTTGCAATTGCATCATATCCAAATCCTCTTTGAGGAGTTACCTTTACTTCAATTATAGCTTCAACAACTTCTTTTTCTGTTTTTTCCCAATTTACAATTGTGTGATACTTGACTATTACCTTCTCATCTTCAAACTTTTTAATTATCCTTTCAATTTCCTCTTTTTTCTCATTTAGCATAATGGCAATTTCTTCTGCAGAGAGCTTTGGATTTTGCTCAAGAAGTTCTAAGACCTTTACTTCAATACTCATATATCTTCGTCCTCCTTTGCAAGATGTTTCAAAAATTCTATTAATAGTCCCTTTTCTTTCATACCTTCAATAACTTCATGATTAATAACAACGCCAGCTGGTAATATAAGAGTTCCATCCACATAAAAATCTTTTTGCAATTTTCTAAAAGGAACATCATCTTCATTTGCAAGTAATTTCTCAATTTCGTTTATGGTATCTTTTAGTTTTTTTAATATTCTTTCTTTCTGTTTTTTTATGTATGAAATATGAGCAAGTACATTATCTCTAATCTTTTCTAACTCTCCCAAGATTCGTAAAATTTCTGACTCTATTTCTAAAGCCCTTTTCGAATAATACTCTTTCCATTCATCAAAAAAATACTCATCAATAAACTTTTGATAGTGGCTTATATCCTTGATATCTATCTTAGACAGTTGATGGTTTAACTTGTCAATCTCTTTTTTAAGTCTCTCATTTTCATCCCTCAACAATTTTTGTTGTCTTTCAAGTTTGTTAGACCGGTCTTTAAAATCCTCATTTAGTTTTTCAATATATGCTCTCACTTCAGCTTTTGAATATCCAAAAAAGGAGGTTGGAAGTATCATTCAGGCTCCCCCTCTTTTACATTTACAATTATCACGTCATCACCAATTACAACTATGTTTTCCCAGCTAATTACTTCTGTTTCCCACCGGAAATTTCGTCTTTTTTTAAATTCTATACCACAAACATTTCCATCATCGTCAATCAAAAGTTCTATAGCATCTGAATTGCCTATAATCTTTCCTGAATACTGACAGACAATGGGTTTTGAATTTTTTATATTACTCAAGAGCAACCTTCATAACACCTCTTTTTAAAACTTTCAAATACCAGTTGAGCCAAATCCACCATCTCCACGCTCTGTTTCAGAAAGTTCTTGAGCCTCTTCGATTTCTACCTTTTCATACTTGCATATCACCATTTGTGCTATCCTATCACCTCTTTTTAATACAAAAGGTTCTCTCCCAAGGTTAATCAAAATTACACCAATTTCTCCTCTGTAATCACTGTCGATTGTCCCAGGAGAGTTTAGAACTGTAATACCATATTTTAATGCAAGCCCACTTCTTGGTCTTATCTGGGCTTCATAGCCATCTGGAAGTTCTATGTATATTCCCGTTCTAATGAGCTTTATCTCTCCTGGGTTTATCACCATTTCCTCCTCCACACAAGCAAAAAGGTCCATTCCGGCAGAACCAGATGAAACATATTGAGGCAGTGGTAAATCTTTTGCATCATCTGCTCTTTTTATTTTCAAAATCATTTGTTTTTCTCTCCTTTTCTTTATTTGGCCACAATCCTTTGATCAAAAATCTTACCATTTATTTCCTTTTTATTTCCCACAACAGCTACAGAGAATTCTTTTGTCAGTATTTCTCGTGCAGTATCCATTACCTGGTCAAACTTAATGGAATTAATTGTGTCAATTATTTCCTGTAGCTCAATTACTCTATTCAAAAGTAGCATATTTTTCCCAAGGTTTGACATTCTGCTACTTGTGTTCTCTAATCCAAAAATGATACTGCCTTTTATCTGTTGTTTTGCAACCTCCACCTCCTCGGGTGTCAATTTTCCCTTCACCAGCAGACTAATTTGGTTTAGAATCTCTTTATAAACAACTTCTAAGTTTTTTGGGTTAGTCCCAGCATGAATTATTAGAGTACCCACATCTCTGTAGGTGCTGACAAAAGAAGTTATACTGTACACCAGTCCAAGATCTTCTCTTATCTTTTGAAAAAGTCTTGAACTCATTCCACCGCCAAGTATATTCGAAACTATCAACAATTTGTAAACATCTTCATCTTCTTGACCAAAACCTTCAAACGCTATTGCAATTTGAGCTTGGTCACTCTTTTTTGATTTTATTACTGTACCTCTTTTAAATACAGGTTTTGAACCATCTATGCTTTTTGATTCTGAATGGTTTTTCCATCTGCCAAAATATTTTTCACACAAACTTATAAGAAGTTTTTCTTCAAAATTGCCTGCAACCGAAATCACCACATTTTCTGGTTTGTATCTCTTGTTCATGAAATTTAGAATCTTATTTCTATCAACTTTCTTTACAGTAGTTTCCTTACCAATTATCGGATACGACAATGTTTCTCCTTTCCATATCAAGTCATTTAGCGATTGATACAGAATTTCTTCTGGGTCATCTTTTGACATACTAATTTCTTCAATTATTACAGATTTTTCTTTTTCAATGTCTTCTGGACTTATTAAAGGATTTAGAATCAAATCAGATAGAATTTCAAACGCTTTTTCCAAAAACTCATCTAAAACTCTCACGTAAAAACATGTATACTCTTTTGCAGTAAACGCATTAATCTGCCCACCTATCGATTCTATTTCATATACTATTTCTTTTGAACTTCTATTTTTTGTCCCCTTAAAAAGAATGTGTTCAATGAAATGAGAAATTCCATTCTCATTTTTAGTCTCGTACCTTGAACCTGCTAATACCCACACTCCAACACTTACTGTTTTTACAGTGTCTACTTTTTCATAAACAAGTCGAAGATTATTGTCGAGCGTATAAATATTTACCAATCAATCTACCTCCTCAGCAACCAACGTCATTGTCACAACAACATTCCCAGCATGCAATTATCTGGCATATTGTACATATATTACAGTCATCGTGTCGTCTGTAACCCCTATTATATGCAGACCATTCATAGTTTCTTGAGGTTGTTTCAAACTGTTCTTTTGCACGTCTGTATTCAAAATTGCCTGGGTCACGGCTATATGCTTCAATAAAGTATCTATAAGCTTGGTTTATCCATCCTCTTTTTTGATATATTATCCCCATCAAATAAAACCATTCTGCTTCATTCCGGGGGTTTTGATTAAGCAGGTTTTCTGCGGCAGTTAAATTGCCTTGTATAATTAAATCTCTTACCTGCTTATAAATGGAAGTCTCATCATATGTAGAATATTCATATTCTGTATACTTGTCATTCATAAGAATATTATATGCTTCATTGATCTCCTTTAATTTCTCTTCTGCAAGCTCACGGAGTGGATTATCTCTAAATTTATCCGGATGATACTTTTTAACAAGCTCAAGATAAGCTTTCTTTATTTCTTCTTTTGATGCACCTTTTCTCACACCTAAAACCTCGTATGGGTCTCTCATGACAATTTCAACTCCTTAAAAAAGTTTGCTTTTAATTTGTTTATTACTTCTTGTGTTTTTGAGTACATCCCAAGCTGAACTATATTGTCTAACAATTGATTATTATACCCTTTTACGAGTTCATTTAATCTGGCAAGATAGTTATCCAAACTTACTTTCAAGATATCTACTTCTTTTTCAAACAAAGTCTTGTCTTCTCTGCACCTTTGAAGATAATATTTCAAACAATTATATCTCTTTTTTTTCACATCATCAATATAGTCGTCGATGGCATCCACAAAGTAAATCCACACTCCAGTATAAAAGCCTATTTCTTTTAGCTTCTGGTCATCATTGTATGCAAAAATCTCAGCCAGAATTTGACCAAAATTGTGTGCTACCACGTCAATATTTTGGCACTCTGTCTTTTCTAATAAAAGTTGATTTCTAAAAAGTTCTTTAACTTTATTAAACGAGTCAGAATAGTGTCTTGTTATTTTTTTGATATACAGGCTTAGCATCTTATATAAACATAAACTCACGAAGTGTTTTTCATCAATATAATCATCATATAGTTTGAGAAAGCTTAACATTATCATTTGGTTACTCACATATTCTAATACTGGGTTTGATTTTACAAACACTCTTTTCTTTTTAGGATGAACTATACATCTTGTGGTGCCAAATTCCTCTTGAATATTAAAATGCTCTTTCAAAATCAGATACAAAAACACAAAATCATAATTTAAAAATACTCGCGGGATATTACCAATCTTCTTTGTCTGCAGGCATATCCCACAATAGACTGCCTTGTAATATTCATACTCTCGTATTCTAAGTTCAGGTTTGTATGGCACAACGTATCCAAACAACTTGAGAAATTTCTCCTTATGTCTCTTATTTTCTTTATGTTTTTATAGTAGCAAAAATAAAAGCTATTGTTAAGTAAAATTTAGTTGATTTTTTTTACGAGACTAATTAATATTATTTTGATAGCAAATCAACTTTTTTAGGGGGAAAAAAGATGGGTTATAAGTACTGTCCAAGATGCGAATTAAATAGAATACCTGAAGAAGAAGAACTCTGCCCTATTTGCAAAAAGGATTTAGAACAGCTAAAGAAAGTGACTGACGAAAATATGAAACTTTGCCCATATTGTCATGAGGAGTATATCCCAGAGGACCAAGACATGTGCGAGTCCTGTTTTGAAGAAAGATTGTTAACAGGTGTTGTTGACGATTCTGAAATGGAAGAAGAAACTATGAAAGAGCATGAAACAGAAGTTTTTGAAAATGACTTTGTAGACATAGAACCAGATATTCTTACAGAACTGCCTGCCGAAGAAATAGACCTTGGAGATGCACCATTGGATTTTGAAGAATTAGACGTAGATGAAGAAGTTCTGTTAGAAGATGAAGAAGTCAAGGAAGAAGAGGAGGAAGAAGAACACAGCGAGTCTTTAAAAGAAGAGGAAAGCACCAAAAAAAGTAAAAAAGAAGGAAAAGGTGAAAAAAAGAAAAGCAAGAAGAAAAAATAAGAACAAAAAAGGTGGGCTGCTTTTCTTTATTGTAGCCCACCTTTTTATTGGGTATTTCCTCTTTTTTCCTCAACCATTCTAAGCCTGTTCAAAGCTCTATACAAAGCTGCCTGATACCTTTCAAATTCGTCAGGAGGTAGTTTTTGTTGAAGCTTTCTTTCAGCTCTTTCCTTTGCTGCTAAAGCTCTTTGCCTATCTATTTCCTCTGGCCACTCAACAGCGTCAGTCAAGATCACGACCTTATTCTGGTTAACTTCAAGAATACCTCCTGCAATCGCTGCCTCAAGCCATTTTCCGTCCTTTTTTATCCTAAGTTTTCCAATTCCAATTGGCGTGACAATTGGCTCATGCCCAGCCATCACACCTACTTCTCCATCTATTGCCCGAACAACTATCATTTCTACCCTGTCTTTAAAAAAGACCCTTTCAGGTTGCAAAACTTCTAATTCAAACTCAGCCATTTTGGAGTATCACCTCAAAACTTATTTACCCTTCATATCCTTTTCGTAGTTTTCATAAACCTCGTCAATTGTCCCCACCATGTAGAAATACTGCTCAGGAATATGGTCCATTTTACCTTCAATTATCTCTTTAAACCCTCTTATTGTATCTTTCAACTTGACGTACCTTCCAGGTCTTCCTGTGAAAGCTTCAGCAACAAAGAATGGCTGAGAAAGAAATCTCTGGATTTTTCTTGCTCTGTAGACAATCAATTTATCCTCTTCAGAAAGTTCATCCATACCCAATATTGCAATGATATCCTGAAGTTCTTTATACCTTTGCAAAATCTGCTGGACTGTTCTTGCAACATAATAGTGTTCTTCGCCCACAATTCGTGGGTCAAGTATTCGCGAGGTAGAGTCAAGCGGGTCAACAGCAGGATATATGCCAAGCTCAGCAATCTGTCTTGACAAAACAGTTGTTGCATCAAGGTGAGCAAACGTAGTAGCAGGTGCCGGGTCAGTGAGGTCATCAGCCGGAACATAAATTGCTTGAACAGAGGTTATTGACCCTCTTTTTGTAGAGGTTATTCTCTCTTGAAGGCTACCTACCTCATTTGCAAGTGTTGGCTGATAACCAACAGCTGACGGAATTCTTCCCAAGAGTGCTGACACCTCAGAACCTGCTTGAATAAACCTAAAAATGTTGTCAATGAACAAAAGCACATCCTGTCCTTCTACATCACGGAAATACTCAGCCATGGTAAGACCAGTGAGGGCAACTCGCATTCTTGCCCCTGGTGGCTCATTCATCTGGCCAAAGACCAAAACTGTCTTTTCTATAACACCTGATTCGTTCATCTCAAGCCAAAGTTCATTTCCCTCTCTTGTTCGTTCACCAACCCCAGTGAATATTGAAAATCCACCATGTTCTGTTGCAATATTTCTGATAAGCTCCATGATGAGGACAGTCTTGCCAACACCCGCGCCACCAAAAAGTCCAATCTTTCCACCCTTTGCATATGGTGCTAAAAGGTCTATAACCTTAATCCCTGTCTCAAGAATCTCTACTGCAGGCACCTGTTCTTCAAACGAAGGTGCACTTCTGTGAATTGGCCAGTAGTCTGTTGCCTGGACCTCACCCTTGTTGTCAATCGGCTGGCCTAAAACATTGAATATTCTTCCCAATGTTCCTCTTCCAACAGGAACTTTAATGGGTCCGCCTGTGTCAATTGCTTTTACACCTCTTCTGAGCCCGTCTGTTGAACCCAGTGCAACACAGCGCACTGTGTCATTGCCAAGGTGCTGGGCTACTTCTGCAACAAGTGTTTTGCCATCAAAATGAATTTCTATGGCATTGTTAATAGCTGGAAGATTTCCACTCTCAAATCTAATGTCTACAACAGGACCAATTATTTGAACAACATAACCAACATTTTGTTCCATCTTTGGCTACACTCCCTTTAAAATCAAGTTTAAAATGGTTTCTCATTTCAAAGCAGCTGCGCCACTTATTATTTCTGATATTTCCTGAGTAATCATTGCCTGACGTTCACGATTGAGCTTCAAAATTAACTTCTGTATCATCTCATCAGCACTCTTTGTTGCATTGTCCATTGCAGTCATCCTTGCAGCAAGTTCGCTTACATATGAGTCCATCATCGCCCCAAAGATTATACCTTTTAGATATTCATATATAACAACATCGAGTACATCTGTTGGACTTGGTTCGTATTTTATTACCTCATCCGTTTTAACCTCACCAGAGACAAATTCGTTTGGATCAAGAGGAAGAAGTTTCTTGACAATTACATCTTGCTTAATTGCGGAAATTAGCTTGGTATATATGATATAAAGCTCATGAATATCTCCTCTATAGTACTTTTTTACAACATTTTGTGCAATTCCCTTTGCAACTTTTACAGACACAGACTGAGTCTGATAATTAAAATTGTCTTCTACTTTGTAGCCATGGCGTGATAAAAAGTTTTTGCCCACAATGCCTATTGGAAAAAACAACACTTCCGAGTCTTTTGAAATCTTTTCGTACAAATTCAACATGCTTTTCAAAACGTTTGCATTGTAACCGCCGCACAGCCCTTTGTCACCACTGATGACAATCACACAAGTCCTTTTTTTTCCTTCTTTGTACGAGCCCTCAAAGAGAATGTGATTTGTTCGCATACCATGCACAATAAGATCTTTCATAAATTCATTTATCTTTTCAAAATAAGGTCTTGTTGAGTCAAGCCTATCTCGTGCCCTTTTCATCTTTGATGCAGAAATCAAATACATAGCTCTTGTAATCTTCTTTGTCTCATTGACACTTCTAATCCTCGATTTTATCCACCTTGTTTTGTTTGCCATCTTAAGTTTCACCTACTTGCTACTTTTAAATCTCTCTTTGAATTCAACAATTACCTTCTTTAAAAGTTCTTCATTTTCAGGCGTCAAGTCCTTTGTCTCTTTTATAGAATCAAATATTTGCGGATAGTTTGCAGAGATGTATTGAACCAATTTTTCATTGAATTCTCTAACTTTACTTACTTCTATATCCATTAAATATCCATTTACTGCACTGTAAAGTATGACAACTTGATGCCAAACAGGCAGTGGCCTGTACTGAGACTGTTTTAGAGTTTCCACAATTCGCTGACCTTGAGCAAGTCTTTCACGAGTTGATTTGTCAAGCTCTGAACCAAACTGAGCAAAAGCTTCAAGCTCTCTGTACTGAGCCAAGTCGAGTCTAAGTCTTCCAGCAACCTTCTTCATAGCCTTTATCTGAGCATTACCACCTACTCTTGAGACTGATATGCCTGGATTTATCGCAGGTCTTATACCAGCATAGAACAGCTCACTTTCAAGATATATCTGACCATCAGTGATAGAAATTACGTTTGTAGGAATATATGCTGAAACATCACCAGCTTGTGTCTCAATAATTGGCAAAGCTGTAAGTGAGCCCCCGCCTCGTTGTGCATTCAATTTTGCTGCTCTTTCCAAAAGTCTCGAATGAAGGTAAAAAACATCCCCAGGATATGCTTCACGACCAGGTGGACGTCTCAAAAGAAGCGACATTGCCCTGTATGCAACTGCATGTTTTGACAAGTCATCATAGATTATTAGTGCATCTTTCCCAGACTCCATAAACTCTTCTCCCATTGCACACCCTGCATATGGCGCTAAGAACTGAAGTGGTGCTGAGTCACTCGCAGTTGCGCACACAACAATTGTATAATCCATTGCACCATATTCTTTTAGTGTGTGCACTATCTGCGCAACAGTTGATGCTTTTTGACCAATTGCCACATAAATACAGTATACTCCTTGGTCTTTTTGATTAATGATTGTATCAATTGCAATAGCAGTCTTCCCTGTTTGTCTATCTCCAATAATAAGTTCTCTCTGACCTCTTCCAATTGGAATCATAGCATCAATTGCCATAATACCTGTCTGAAGTGGAGTTTTAACAGGCTCTCTTTCAATAACACCTGGTGCTATCCTCTCAACCGGTCTGTACTTTTTGGCATTGATGGGACCCAAACCGTCAATAGGCTGCCCCAAAGCATTTACAACTCTACCCAAAAGCTCTTCTCCCACAGGTACCTCTACTACTCTGCCCGTTCTTTTGACAATTGTACCTTCTTTAATTTCCCTCTCATTTCCTAAAATAACACATCCAACATTGTCTTCTTCTAAGTTCAGTGCCATGCCATAAACGTTGTTAGGAAACTCTAAAAGCTCACCGGCCATACAATTGTCAAGACCATGTATTCTTGCAATACCATCTCCTGACATTATCACAACGCCAACGTCACTTGTTTCTATCTTCTTTTCATAATTCTTTATTTGCTCTTTTATAATTGAAGCAATCTCATCTGGTCTTATTGTAACATCAACCATCTCAAACCATCACCCCTACATAGCATTGTGGATGAGTTCCTTTTTTATAGAATCTAATGCACCTTTAATTGTAGCGTCAACCTCAATGTTGTTAAACAAAAGTTTTACTCCCCCAATGATACTTTTATCAACCTTAACTTTAAAGCGTGGATTTTTCACACCATATCTTTTCAAAAGCCAATTTGATATCTTACTAAGAATACCTTCATCAACTTCTTCCGATACAATTACTTCAACATCTACATTTCCCATTATTTTGTCGTACATTTCTTTATAATAAAAAGGTATATATGGAAGCAAAATCTCCCTCCGCTTGTCAATTAGTAAATAAACGAGATTGACAATATATTTGTCAAGTTTTAGATCTAAAAATTGCTTTATTTTCTCTTTTTTTTCTGAAACTTTCATCTTATGATCAAATAAGATATCCACGAATTCTCTATTTGTCTTAAACAAATCATATATTCTAAAAAGATCCTCATAAAAATTCTCAAGTTTCCCTTCTTCTTGTGCGAGTTTAATAAGTCCTTCTGCATATCTTTTTGCTGGCAACATTTTCAAGCAACCCCTGCCTCATCGAATATATTCTCAACCATTTTCCTATTTTCTTCGGTGTTTAAATTCTTTTCAATAACCTTAGATGCAGCAAGAAGAGCAATTGAGACAAACTGGTTTTTGAGTTCATTTATTTGTTTCTTCTTCTCAATCTCAAGTTGTTTAAGAGCATTTTCAATAATCTTGTTTGCCTCAAGTCTGGCATCTTCAATAATCTTGTCAGCCTGTTTTTGGGCTTCAGCCATGGCGTTTTGGACTATCTCGTTTGCTTTTGCATGTGCCTGAGATAAGATGTTTTCATATTCTTCTTTCAATTTCATAGCCTCTTCTTTTGACTTTGCAGCAAAGTCAAGCTGTTCTTGAATTATGTTCGAACGTTTTTCCATAAAGGCAGTTACTTTTTTGAAAAAGAATTTTCTAAAAACCAAGTAAAGTATTAAAAAGTTTATAACTGCCCAGAAAAACATGTTTTCAAAAATTGCAAGGTCGAACATCTATGTTCTCATCTCCTTTTTTGAACCATCTTCCAAAATTTCTATCTCAAACTCACGTTTTAATTTCGAAAATAAAGAGATGACGCTCCCCAATACATCTGGAGAGCGTTTAAGCTTTCAAAACCAACAAAATAGCTATAACAAAGCTATAAATTGCAACAGCTTCTGCAAGCGCAGCACCAATGAAAAATAATAGTAAAATCCTACCATACGCTTCTGGCTGTCTTCCTACAGATTCTGCTGCTTTAGCAGTTGCAATACCGATGCCTATACCTACACCTAAACCTGCAAGCATTGCTATACCTGCTGCTAATGCTGTCAATTGAAACACCTCCAAAAACTTTTATTCTTCAAGGGCTTCATATAGATAAATCATAGACAAAAACGTAAAGATTACTGCTTGCAAAACACCATCAAAAATATCAAAATATAAACTTAACGCTGCTGGTATACCAACTGGAGGTATATGAGCTTTTATAAGCCCATGATAAATTAGCTCCATGACGGTAACACCAGCAAGGATGTTGCCAAACAGTCGCGCAGAGAGAGACAGAGTTCTTGTGAAATAGTCCAAGAATTTAAACGGGAAAACTATGGGAAGAGGTTTAAAGTGATCTAAAAACCATCTAATCGGATTTTTAAGTATGATAGTTGAAATTATTAAAACTAAAATTGACATAACACCAAAGCTTGCAGTTACATTTAAATTACTTGTAGGAGGCTGAAGACCTATAAGACCCAATAGATTGAGTCCCAGTAAGAACAAAAAGAGAGTACCTAAATAAGGAGCAAATATATGCCAATAATGACCTAAAAAACTTTTAGTAATCTTGTTTATTGAGTCGACTATAAACTCAGCAACGACTTGTTTTTTTGTAGGGACCAATTTCATGTTGGATGTGAGATAAAACGCTAATATAATCAAAAATGCCATCACGCCCCACATTTCAACAACCGCTACCCTCACAGGAATTCCCTTGCCAATTGGTATTGTGAATAAAACTTTCATTACACCTTCGCTCATTTTATTTTTCACTTCCTTGATGATGTTTTATAAATATAAGCTACAACATATGACACAATAAAAATCAAAGGATAGCTTATCAACGTCCAGAGGAAATAAACAAATCTTACATTGTGAAACTTGAAGATAAAAGCAGATAGCAGTATCAAAATCACAACTGCTAAGCTATGAAGTAACAAATAAATAAAATTAATTTTGCCTCTTAATGCAGATTTCAAAAGTAACAATAGAGAATATAGAATAAATAGCAATACTATACTGCTGCCCAGCACTATCATAAAAACATCTGCACTTTTAGAATAAGCAAATACCATTACACAAAAACTGAAACTTATACCACATACCACTTTTAAGGATAGGTTTACAATCTCTTTCATTTCGCATCCCACTAATTGACTTATAAATATGTTACACCTATCTATTATAAAATTCAAGCCTTTATAAAAAATTTATCTCGAATAGGTGTAAAGATACTTACCACAGCAAAAGAATGTGCAAAAATACTAAGGAGAAGGTTATAAAAAGAATTGAGGCTGCCTCCATCCTGACATGAATATAATTAAAAAATGTAATCTCCCATTCAAAAGAAACATTCAAAAACTGCCAGGATGGGAGGGCAGCCTGCTATGAATATTATACCATATCACGAAATAAGAAAAATATCTCCCGAAAAAGCAAGAGAATTAGTTCGAAAAGTATTTGAGGCAAATAACAAAAACGTATAAAAAACTGCTAAAATATTAGGTGTATCAAGAGCTACTATAAGAAGAGCAATATATGGTCCCCTTGAGGATAAATCAAGAAAACCTAAAACTTGCCCTAAAAAACTTTCTTCTGAACTTGAAAAGCCTATTTCCCAAGAGGCTAAAAGAACAGGATTCAAGAATACAGACGTCTTTCACTTGAACACATGAAAAAATGCAATCTACCGTGTTATGAATGGAACATGATAGATGTTGCAACAAGAGCAAGCTTTACAGCTTACTCCTATGAACTATCATCTACTTTTGGCTTTATGTTTATATCCTTAGTTGCATTATGGTTAAGAACTCATAATGTAAGAAATCAAATAAAGATCCGATTAGATAATGGAGCAGAATTTTGTGGAGGAAGCGAAAAAAAGCTAAAGGAGTAGAATGAGATGCTGTCATTTCTTGGAGTAGAGCTTAATCCTATTCCACCTAAGGCAAAACATCTAATGGGTATAATTGAAAACTCACATGGAGCAGATGACGAGTATTTTTTAATGATTCATGCTGAAAGATGTAAAACAAAAGATGAATTTATGTTAAAAGCCCAGAGATGGCAGGATACATGGAATTTCTTCAGACCTCATAATGGTAAAGGAATGAATGGGAGGACACCATTTGAAAAATTCAAAGATTCTAAGACTTTGGTTTCCTCC
Organism: Caldicellulosiruptor naganoensis; assembly: GCF_026914285.1. Classification (NCBI taxonomy): domain Bacteria; kingdom Bacillati; phylum Bacillota; order Caldicellulosiruptorales; family Caldicellulosiruptoraceae; genus Caldicellulosiruptor; species Caldicellulosiruptor naganoensis. The sequence goes on along the minus strand of NZ_CP113864.1, from coordinate 1,314,350 downwards.
CATGTATTTCAATTTCCTACTTTACTTCTTGAAGACTTACTAAAGAAAGTGGGAACTTTTTATTCTCTATTCTGTAATAAATTAGGTGGTAAATATCTCTTCACCATGTGCCTTCTAAAAAAAAAAATTTATAAACATCACTCCCACTCAATTGTAGCAGGAGGTTTAGAAGTGATGTCATAGACAACCCTATTTACTTTTCTTACGGTGTTTACAATCTCATTCGAAACCCTTTCTAACACATCGTAAGGAATCTTTGCCCAGTCGGCTGTCATCCCATCAATGCTTGTAACAGCTCTGAGCGCAACAGTGTAGTCATATGTTCTTTCATCACCCATGACACCCACACTTCTCATGTCAGTGAGTACTGCAAAGTATTGCCAGATGTCTTTGTCAAGTCCACACGCCTCAATCTCTTTTCTGAAAATCCAATCAACCTCTCGAAGTATCTCAAGCTTTTCTTCTGTAACCTCACCAATTATCCTTATTGCAAGACCGGGTCCAGGAAATGGCTGTCTATTCACAATTTTTTCTGGAATTCCTAATTCTATTCCCACCCTTCTTACCTCATCTTTGAAAAGCTCACGCAGCGGTTCAATTATCCTCTCAAACTTCATATGTTCTGGCAATCCACCTACATTGTGATGACTTTTAATCGTTGCAGCCTTTCCGACCCCACTTTCAACAACATCAGGATAGATTGTCCCTTGAACTAAAAATTTTATATCTCCAAGTTTTGAAGCTTCTTCCTCAAAAACGCGTATAAACTCCTCACCTATTATCTTCCTCTTTCTTTCAGGATCTTTGACACCAGAGAGTGCTTTCAAGAATCTATCTTTTGCATCCACCTTGATCACATTCATATCAAACTGTCCTTTGAATGTGTTTATAACTTCCTCCGCCTCTCCTTTTCTCAAAAGTCCATGGTCAACAAAAATACAGAAAAGATTTTTGCCTATTGCTTTGTGAACAAGCACTGCTGCAACAGAGGAATCAACACCGCCAGAAAGTGCACATACAACCTTTTGAGCACCCACAATTTTCCTTATCTCATTTACTTTTTCTTCTATGAACGAAGATGTCTTCCAGTCACCTTTGCATCCACAGACATTGAACAAGAAGTTTTTTATTATCTCTTGTCCATATTCAGTATGAACAACCTCAGGATGGAACTGAACACCATAAATCTTCTTTTCTTTGCTGCCAAATGCAGCAATACCACAATTTTCAGTAGAAGCCAAAACTTCAAATCCTTCTGGAAGTTTCTCTACAAAGTCAGTATGACTCATCCAACAAATTGAATTTTCTGGCAAGCCTGTGAACAAAGGAGAATTTGTATTGTATTTTATATGGGTTTTACCATACTCTCTAAAGAGTGCAGTTGAAACCTTGCCACCTAAAAGATGAGCAATAAGCTGATTTCCGTAGCATATCCCAAGAATTGGAATACCAATTTCAAATATCTTTTTATCCACAACAGGTGCATTCTCTTCATACACGCTTGACGGTCCGCCAGTAAAGATTATGCCTTTTGGATTTTTTTCAATTATCTTATCTAAGGGTGTGTCATATGGCCAAATTTCACAATAAACACCACATTCGCGAACTCTTCTTGCAATTAGTTGATTATACTGTCCACCAAAATCCAGTACAATAACAATTTCATGTTGCAAACTTAACCATCCTCTCTTTTGATTTTCTTAAATGTGATAATATATAAACACGAGTATAGGAATTGTCAACAGAGAAAAAAGTGTTGTAATAAATATTGTACGCGTCGCATATGAACTATCAGCTTTATACCTGTATGAAAGCACTGAACTTATAATTGCTGTTGGCATCCCCGTTTGCAGCACAATAATTAGCCTTGTAAAGTTATCTAAGTGCATATATTTTGTCATAAACATAAATAGCATCGGAAAAATCAGCATTTTAAACGCAACAATTCCATAAGCAGGATAGGTTTTAATTGTATCCTTAAATGAAACCTCTGCTAAAAGGCAGCCTATAAAAAACATGGACAAATAAATGGTTGTCTTTCCAAAAGGATTTAGTGCATCGTAAATAGTAAGAAAAAATTTGTTATAATAACTCAAAACCTCAGTTGGCAAAACTCCTTTTAATAAATACACCACAAATGCTGAGAAAATGGCAATTGAATTTGCGTTTATAAAACCAAATTTAGTTTTCTCACTGCTGTGCTTTGTTATTATCGAAAGTCCCAATGACCAAGCCAAAAAATCGTGCATTATGTTATAACTTGCGGCATAAAATACTCCTTTTTCACCAAAGATAGAATACAACAAAGGAAATGACAAAAAGCCTGTATTTCCAAAAGCTGAACAAAATATATGTGTGTAAAATGTTTTCCCTTGTAGTTTGAAAAGTTTTGCTGTTATGTACCCTGCAACAAGCAGTAGTATTATACCAACAAAAGCTGAGATTATCAAAGCAAGGACGCTTTTAACAACAGATGTTGAATAAGGTCTGCTGCTTATTGTGGTAAACAATAAAATTGGCGCAGTTACCTTTATTATCAGCTCACTAACAGAATCTTTCACTGTTGACGAAAACAGCCTTGTTTTTGTACCAATAAAGCCAATAGATATAACCGCAAATAGGTAAAGGATGTTTTTTAGAAGGATAAATACCTCTTGTTTCATAGTTGTCTAAACCTTTCATGGTTTAAGAAAAGATTTTAAGATGTACAAACTCTATTATATAAAAAAAAAGTGCCATTTTACAAGGCACCTTATTCACTGACTTCTATTTCCTCAATTTCCTGCTGGGCATTTGCAAGTGAATTTAGTTTTGCCTTCATTTTATCCATTACTTCTTTTGCCATCTCAGAAGAATACTTTTCCATTGCAAAAACAGGAGTTGTAGCTGCAGTTGAAGCTTTTACAATTCGAATAACTTTAAGTTGAGGTTTGTCTTGGGTTGTTGGTTTTACCTTTGCATTGAATAGTATATAATCTGCATATTCCTCTTTAAATACACCAATTACTACCTCTTCATAAGGCTGTGATGTAATCCTAAACCTCCAGTTGATTTGATATTCATTGGAATAACCTGTGTTTTTCCGTCTTTACCTGTTGTATATAGCTGGTCTAAGTTAGAAAAAACCACATTTGCTCCTTCAAAAGGTGTACCAGTTTTGCTGTCTACTACCATTATCTGGAGATAACCTTTAAGGTTATCTATTTTTGCAACCTCCTGTGTTTGGGTTTGTATACTTTTTGGTATTTCGGTAGATGTTATCCTGGTATTTTCTAAGCTTTTGTTTGAAATTATACCAACTAAGGCAATTACAAATATAGCCAAGATTGTGACAGCTAAGAACCGATTAGATACTTTGCTTAGCATTTTTCCTTATCTCCTTTGATAATTGTGTTTCTACTACAATATATTACTCAACAAAAATTTATATAACTTAATTTGTTTACAAAAAAATTTCTGGGGTATAAATATCTTTGAATACATTTGAAAAGTCTTTAAAAAGGAGAGTGGATTTTAAAAATGTATTTGAAATTGAAAGATAATGTATATTCTGTAGGAGTACAAAATCCTGATCTTCGCATTTTTGATATTATAATGTATACAAAATACGGGACAACTTACAACTCTTATCTGGTAATAGGTTCTGAAAAGGTTGCACTTATTGAAAATGTAAAGGATAAATTCTTTGAAAAATTTCTAAGTAATATTAAAGAAATAATTGATCCAGCTCAAATTGACTATCTTATAATAAATCACACTGAACCAGATCATTCTGGTTCTATTGGAAAGTTACTCGAAGTAAATCCAAAAATAAAAATATTTGGCAGCAATTCTGCTATAAGATTCTTGAAAAAGATATCAAACAAAGAGTTTGATTATCAAGTAGTAAACGATGGAGATCAAATATCCTTGGGTAACAAAACACTAAGATTTATCTCTGCTCCATTTTTACATTGGCCTGATTCAATTTACACTTACCTTGTAGAGGATAGCATACTCTTTACTTGTGATTCTTTTGGCTGTCATTATAGCACTGAAAACCTTGACATAAACTGGGTAATGGATAATGACAAAGAAGGTTTTATGGATGCGTACAAGTATTATTATGATGTAATCATGTCGCCATTTAAAAACTATGTCCTTCAGGCAATTGAAAAGATAAAAGACTTAAAGATTGACATAATAGCAACAGGTCATGGTCCAATCCTGACAAATTACAAAGATGAACTTATAGGTTTGTATAAATCGTGGTCAGAAGATCTTTTAAAAAAGCCAGAAAAGCCTTATGTTGTAATTGTCTATGTCTCAGCATATGGATATACAAAAATGCTTGCCCAAAAGATTTTTGAAGCAATCGAAAAAAGCGGCATAAATGTTATGTTGTATAATGCAATTGAGCATAAAATAGAAGACATATTGGAAAAGATATATAGAGCAAAAGGTGTGCTGTTTGGATCACCTACCATAAACTCAGATGCTCTTTTACCAATATATGAAATATTGATTAGGCTAAACCCAATAGTTCATGGAGGTAAGATTGCTGCCGCTTTTGGGTCATATGGCTGGAGTGGAGAAGCTGTTCCAAATATTGAAACACGGCTAAAACAGTTAAGGTTCAAAGTAGTTGAACCAGGGCTCAAGGTAAATTTCAAACCAAATGAGGAGGAATTAAAAAAGGCGTACGAATTTGGTATACTATTTGCTGAAAAGATAAAAGAGTAAAAGCTGGTGTAAAGCAATGGAAAAGTTTGACGTGTTGATTATTGGTAGCGGAATCGCTGGGTTAACTGTTGCGGAAGAAATACGAAAAGAGGATTCTAATCTTTCGATAGGCATTTTAAGCAATGAAAAGATCCTGCCTTATTACAGATTAAAGCTACCTTACTATATCTACAATCCTATTGATGAGAAATTCTTTATAAAACCAGAAAACTGGTTTAAAGACAGCAACGTAAAAATTTATTTAAACTCACCTGTAATTGAGGTTGATTTTGACCACAAGATTATATTTTTATCAGACAAGAAAATAGGGTATAAAAAACTTGTAATTGCTTCTGGTGCCAAGCCATATAACGGCGATGATGTGGTTGATATCAGAGCAAGAGATAATGTTTTTTCTTTGAGGACCTATGAAGACCTTATACGATTGAAAGAAATCATTCCCCGAGTCTCTGAAGTTGCCATTATAGGCGCAGGGCTTTTAGGAATAGAACTTGCTTCAACGCTGGAAGGTAAAAGTGTATTTCTGATTGAAATAGCAGAACGACTTTTGACTAAACAATTAGACGAAGTAGGTGCTTTGCTTTTTGAAGAAGAGATAAGAAGAAGAGGAATAAATGTGATTTTTAATAGCAAAGTTGAAAGAATAGAAAAAACAAACAACAAGTTGGTAATTTTTCTTTCAAATAACAAAGAGATTTTATCTGACATTGTGATTTTTTCTGCAGGTGTTGTACCAAATACAGATTTTGTAAATGATAAACGAATACTGAGTCCCAGAAAAGGCATTGGAGTAGATACCAGAATGCAAACCTCAATAGAAGATGTTTTTGCATGTGGAGATGTAGCCTATCTTGACAATCAAAATCCTGGCACATGGGCATTTGCAGTTGAAAGTGGCAAGGTGGTTGGCAAAAACATTCTTGGACAGAATATTGAATATCAAAGAAAACCTATCCCTTATTTTCTAAAGGCATTTGGAATGGAAATAGTCTCTGCTGGAAACATAATCGACGTAAAAGAATCAAATCTTTTTGAGTGTCTTAACAAAGAAAAGATGGTTTATAAAAAATTTGTGCTCAAAAACAAGAAATTAATTGGGTATCTGCTCATAAATGACACAAAAACACACAGTCAGATAAGTAAATTTTTGGGTCAGGAAGTCAATCTAAAATGGATAGAAAAATATCTTGAGATAAAGTAAAAAAGGGGCTTTACACCTTTCACTAAGCGGTGTAAATACCCCCTTTATTTTTTTGCATAAATCCTGTCTTTTAAAATCTCTTTCAAAAACATGCCTGTGTATGACCTTTCACACATTGCAACCTCTTCTGGTGATCCAAAAGCCACAACTTCACCACCTCTGTCTCCACCCTCTGGTCCTAAGTCAATAATATAATCAGCAACCTTTATGACATCTAAGTTGTGTTCAATCACAATAACTGTATTGCCCATATCTACAAGCCGCTGCAAGACATTTATGAGCCTATTTACATCATCCATATGAAGTCCAGTTGTAGGCTCATCCAAGATGTACAAGGTCCTACCTGTTGCTTTTTTAGAAAGCTCTGTTGCAAGTTTTACCCTTTGTGCCTCCCCACCAGAAAGTGTTGTAGACGGCTGGCCAAGTTTGATGTAGCCAAGTCCTACATCATAAAGTGTCTGAAGTTTTGCCCTAATCCGTGGAATGTTTTTGAAAAATTCAAGTGCTTCTTCAACAGTCATCTCTAAAACATCAGCTATTGTTTTGTCTTTGTATTTTACCTCTAATGTTTCTCTATTGTATCTTTTACCCTTGCACACCTCACAAGGGACATATACATCTGGCAAAAAGTGCATCTCAATCTTTATGATTCCGTCTCCACCACAAGCCTCACATCTTCCGCCTTTGAGATTAAAACTAAACCTTCCTGCCTTATATCCTCGCATTTTTGCCTCAGGTGTTTGAGCAAATATTTCTCTTATAAAGTCAAAAACACCCGTATAAGTTGCAGGATTAGAACGTGGAGTTCTTCCAATTGGCGACTGGTCTATATTGATTACCTTATCAAAATGTTCAAGACCAATTATTTCTTTGTACTTACCAGGCTTTTCCTTAGACTTATTTAGTATTGAACTTGCTGCCTTGTAAAGTATCTCATTTACCAGAGTGCTTTTACCAGACCCTGAAACTCCTGTCACACACGTAAAAAGCCCTACAGGAAAACTGACATCAATGTTTTTTAGATTGTTCTCACAAGCTCCTTTTATTGTAAGCCATCTACCATCGGGTTTTCTTCTCTCTTGAGGAATCTCTATCTTCTTTTTACCAGAAAGATACTGTCCTGTAATGGACTCTTCACAGGAAATTATATCTTCTAATGTACCAGCTGCAACAATTCTACCACCATGCTCCCCTGCTCCTGGTCCTATGTCTACTATATAGTCAGCAGCTCTAATCGTATCTTCATCATGCTCAACAACAATCAAGGTATTACCCAAATCCCTAAGTTTTTGTAACGTGTTTATAAGTCTGTGATTGTCACGTTGATGAAGACCAACACTTGGCTCATCAAGGATATACAAAACTCCTACAAGTCCAGAACCAATCTGTGTTGCAAGTCTTATTCTCTGGGCTTCTCCACCTGAAAGAGTACCGGCTGAACGTGAAAGTGTCAGATAGTCAAGTCCAACATCTATCAAAAAGTCCAGCCTTGCCAGAATCTCTTTCAAAATTGGTGCTGCAATAACTTTATCTTTGCCCTGGAGATTTAAGCTTTGTAGAAATTCTTTCGCCTCCAAGATTGTCATATCAGCAACATCTGCAATTGACTTTCCTTCAATTAATACTGACAATGCCTCTTTTTTAAGTCTTTTTCCTAAACAATCAGGGCATGTGAATGTACTCATATATTCTTCAATTTCTTGTTTTACATACTCTGACTGAGTCTCTTTATACCTTCTCTCAAGATTATTTACAAGCCCTTCATACTTTGCATAATAAACCCCTCGTGGAGTGTAAATCTTTATCTTTTCTTCTCCTGTTCCATATAAAAAGATGTCAAGAATCTTTTTGTCAAGTTTATTTACAGGAGTGCTTAAACTAAAATTGTATTCCTTTGCTAACGACTCTAAAACCATTCTGGCATATGAATTTGTTTCACTAAAATTCCATCCATTTATGGCAACCTGACCTATAGGCATTGACTTGTCAGGAATTAAAAGGTCAGGGTCAACCTTTTGCAAGTACCCAAGCCCCATACATGTTGGGCACGCACCATAAGGGGTATTAAAAGAAAAAAGACGTGGAGTTATCTCTTCAAACGAAACTCCACAATCCACACATGCAAAGTTTTGTGAAAATACAATTTCTCTGTCGCCAACAATATCAATAGTCACAATTCCGCCTGAGAGTTCTAACGCTGTTTCAATTGAACCTGTAAGTCTTGACTCTATTCCTTCTTTGATGACGAGCCTGTCAACAATAACATCAATATTATGCTTTTTGTTCTTATCAAGTTTTATCTCTTCTTCAAACTCATAGATTACACCATCAACTCTTACCCGTGCAAACCCACTTTTTCTAAGCTCTTCAAACTGTTTTTGGTACTCCCCTTTTCTCCCCCTTACAATAGGTGACATGACTTGAATCTTTGTTCCTTTTTGCAGCTTCATTATCTCATCTACCATCTGATCAACTGTCTGCTGTGATATGGGTTTGCCACAAATATAACAGTGAGGTTTTCCAATTCTTGCAAACAGAAGTCTTAAATAGTCATAAATTTCAGTAATTGTCCCAACTGTTGAACGAGGATTTTTTGAAGTTGTCTTTTGATCAATAGATATCGCCGGTGACAGCCCTTCTATATGATCTACATCTGGTTTTTCCATCATACCCAAAAATTGTCTTGCATATGATGACAATGATTCAATATATCTTCTTTGTCCTTCTGCATAGATAGTGTCAAAAGCCAAAGATGATTTTCCTGAACCTGAAAGACCTGTAAAGACTATTAGTTTGTCACGAGGCAGTTTTAAGTCAACATTTTTTAGGTTGTGCTCCTTTGCACCTTTTATTACAATGTACTCTTTAGACATTTTAATTTCTCCTCCGAAAATACATTAAAGCAACTTTTTGAGTTCAAAAATTTTATCTCTTATCTTAGCCGCCTTTTCAAATTCAAGTTCTATTGCTAATCTTTTCATCTGTTGTTCAAGTTCTTTTATATACTCTTCTATTTCCTGTTTGGACATGTTCTGTACAATGTCCTTTTCTATATTCTCGTACTTTTCTTCTTCAGCAACAGAGATAGTTGCTTCGATAATCTGTCGTATTCCTTTTCTTACAGTTTGAGGCACTATTCCGTGCTTTTGATTGTACTCTATCTGAATCTTTCTTCGTCTATTTGTCTCATCAATAGCTTTTTGCATAGCCTTAGTAATTTTGTCAGCATACATAATCACTTTACCATCAACATTTCGCGCAGCACGTCCAATTGTCTGAATAAGAGAAGTCTCTGAACGCAAGAAGCCTTCCTTGTCAGCATCCAAAATAGCAACAAGTGATACTTCCGGCAAATCAAGTCCTTCACGCAACAAGTTTATTCCTACTAAGACGTCGAACTTGCCAAGTCTCAAATCCCTTATTATCTGCATGCGTTCTATTGTGTCAATATCAGAGTGCATATATCTTACCCTTATACCAACATCTTTTAAATATTCAGTGAGGCTTTCTGCCATTCTTTTTGTCAATGTAGTAATTAAAACTCTTTGGTTCTTCTCAACTCTTTTTCTAATCTCGCCAATCAGATGGTCAATTTGGCCTTTCACAGGATGAACTTCAATTTCAGGGTCAACAAGCCCAGTAGGTCTTATGATTTGCTCAACAACTCTTGACGATTTCTTGAGTTCATAAGGACCGGGTGTAGCGCTTACAAATATAACTTGGTTGATTTTTTCTTCAAACTCCTCAAAGGTAAGTGGGCGGTTGTCATATGCAGATGGAAGCCTAAAACCGTATTCTACAAGCGCATCTTTTCTTGCCTTGTCTCCATTATACATAGCTCTTAACTGAGGAATTGTAACATGCGACTCATCAATGAACATTATAAAGTCTTTTGGAAAATAATCAAGTAAGGTATAAGGTGGACTACCGGGAGGTCTTCCTGTTAAATGTCTTGAGTAGTTTTCTATTCCTTTGCAAAATCCCATTTCCTGAAGCATCTCTATGTCATATCGTGTCCTTTGCTCAAGCCTTTGCGCTTCGACAAACTTGCCCATGCTTCTGAGTTCTTGAAGCCTTTGTTCAAGCTCCTCTTCAATGCTCTTAATTGCTCTTTTTAGTTTTTCTGAAGTTGTGACATAGTGTGATGCAGGAAATATTGCAACATGATTTCTTCTCCCAATTACCTCACCGGTCAAAACGTCAAACTCGGTAATTCTCTCTATTTCATCTCCAAAGAACTCTACCCTGATTGCTCTGTCTGTATTTGATGCAGGAAATATCTCAAGTACATCGCCTCGTACTCTGAACCTGCCTCTCCTAAAATCAATGTCATTTCTTTCATATTGCATTCTAATAAGTTCTTTTATTACTTCATCTCTATCTTTTATCATCCCAGGTCTTAATGATAATGTTAAATTTAAATAGTCCTCTGGACTACCCAAGCTGTAAATACATGAGACACTTGCTACAATTATTACGTCTCTTCTTTCAAATAAGGCAGAAGTTGCAGAATGTCGAAGTTTATCTATCTCTTCATTAATGGACGAATCTTTTTCAATATACGTATCTGTCTCAGGTATATAAGCCTCTGGCTGGTAATAATCGTAATAGCTTACAAAAAACTCTACAGCGTTTTCAGGAAAGAACTCCCTAAACTCACTACAAAGTTGAGCAGCCAGTGTTTTATTATGAGCTAAAACCAATGTGGGTCTTTGAACATTTTCTATTACTTTAGCCATCGTAAATGTCTTTCCTGAACCAGTAACACCAAGCAATGTCTGAAACTTTTCACCTTTTAAAATTCCTTCCGTGAGCATTTCGATAGCTTTTGGTTGGTCACCTGTTGGCTTGAAGTCTGAAACAAGCTTGAATCTTTTCATATCCTATCACCAAATCTTATTTTATACCATTGAAAATTGAATTTCAAACATATGTTTGGGAAAATTTGTGAGCTTTCTAAGCTCAATAGCTACCATTTTCAAATTCATTTTGATATAGTTTTTTGTATATCTCATAACTTTTAAAGACTCTTCTAACAAAATGGTTTGTCTCTTTAAAAGGAATTTCATCTACCTCAAATGTACTTCTATCTTTTTGATAAAGCCATTTATTTACATTTGTCATACCAGCGTTATAAGCTGCAACTGCAAGTCTTGTATCATTTTTGTAGTAATCTATTAGGTATTTTATATACCATGTACCAATTAAGATATTGTAGTCAGGGTCATATAGCTTCTCTCTACTGTACTCTAACTTGAGCTTATAAGCAACCCATTTAGCAGTAAGAGGTGACAGCTGCATAAGCCCTATTGCACCTTTTTTAGATATAGCAAATTGATTAAAGTTGCTTTCACTTTTTATTATTGCACAAATTAAATATGGGTCTACATTTATCTCTTTGCTATACTTCTTAATACTGTTTGCAAATCTCAAGGGGTACAACTGTTTTAAAATCAAAAAGTAAAATTGCTCAAAAAACAAAAGGAAAATTAGAAGCAGTACAATTATTGCAATCTTTCTTTTCAAACCAAACCATCCTCTTTGAGATATTTTCCTATGATAGTTTTCAAATTCTCAACGTCTACGTTGTTTATAATTACTCTATTTGCCAAGCCCTTGTATTTTTCAATATCTTTCTGCCTTTCTAAAAACTTTTTAACCTCTTCAACATCGTATCCACTTTTTCTAATTACTCGTTCAATTATAATTTCTTTTTCACACTCAATATACCAGATTACCGAACAAAGTTTATCAAGTCCAATCTGGAACAAAAGTGCAGCATCAATAACTACGCGTTTGTCTTTGTATTTTTCGGTAGTCAAAAATTTTACTCTTTCAAAAATAGTTGGGTGAGTAATGTGATTTAGTCGGTCCATATTTAAATCAGAATCCAAAACAATTTTTCTCAATTTAGCTCGGTCAATTTGATTATTTATCAAAATCTCTTCTCCGAATGTCTGCGCTAATTTTAATTTCAGTTCTGAGCTATTTTGTAGTAACCAATGGTATTCCTTATCAACATCTATAACCTCGAAACCATAGTGTTCTCTCAATATGCTACTGACAGTACTCTTGCCAGAGCCCATCTTTCCTGTAATTCCAAGAACTCTACTTTGTTTCATACCAGTTTGAACCTTCTTTCACTTCAACTACCAAGGGAACTTTCAGCGAAACAGCATTTTCCATCTCCGTTTTTACTATTTCTTTTACTACTTCCTTTTCCTCATAGGGTGACTCAATCAAAAGCTCATCATGAACTTGTAAAATAATCCTTGATTTTAAATTGTTCTCTTTTAACCTTCTATAAACCCTTATCATTGCTATTTTCATGATATCTGCAGCACTGCCTTGGATAGGTGAATTCATTGCTATTCTTTCTGCGTAGCTTCTAAGGTTTTTATTAGTAGACTTTATGTCCTTGATATATCTTTTTCTGTTAAAAAGTGTCAATACAAACCCATTTTCACGAGCAAACTTGACAACATTGTCCAGATATTCTTTTACTTTCGGATACTTTTCAAAATAGCGATTAATAAACTCAGCTGCTTCTTTTCTTGATATCTTTATATCCCGTGAAAGTCCGTAGTCTGAAATTCCATATATAATTCCAAAGTTAACAGCTTTTGCTTGGCTTCGCATAGTTGGAGTAACTTGGCTTACATCTACACCAAAAATCTCTGCTGCTGTCTGCGAATGAATGTCAAGGTTATTCTTAAAAGCATTTATTAGTCTTTCATCCTCAGAGATATGAGCAAGTATCCTAAGCTCAATCTGAGAGTAATCAGCATCTATCAGCACATAACCTTCCTCTGGAACGAACGCTTTTCTTATAAGCCTTCCTTCATCATATTTCACGGGAATGTTTTGTAGATTAGGCTCCGCACTTGCGAGTCTTCCGGTTGCTGTACCTGTTTGAATAAAATTTGAATGTACTCTTCCAGTTGTAGGATTGATTGCTTGCATTAGTCCTTGACAGTAAGTTGTCAGTATTTTCGTATACATTCTATAATCCAAGATAAGAGGTATTATCTCATGTTTGTCATATAACTCTTCTAACACCTCAGCGTCTGTTGAATATCCTGTTTTTGTCTTTTTAACAACTGGAAGTTTCAGTTTTTCGAATAATACATATGAGAGTTGTTTTGGTGAGTTTATGTTAAACCACTCACCTGCTATTTGATAAATCTGAAACTCTAATTTTAAAAGCTTGCTCTCAATCTCTTTTGTATATTCCTGTAAGGTATTTTTGTCCACCTTAAAACCAATTTTTTCCATTTCATATAAAATAGGAACAAGTGGGATTTCAATATTTTCATAGACGTATTGGCAGGAATTTAAATCTATGAGTTTGGATAGCTCATCCCAAAGATTTCTTAATAAAACTGTAGCACCAGCACATTTGTTTTCTTTTATTGCAGAGATATCAGTATTGAGATAAGAGATAAACAATGTCTCTAAGTCGTATGAACTACGTGTACTGTCTAAAACATATGAAGCCAACATGACGTCATTACAGTCTTTTATTTGATAAGCTTTATCAAAATCCACTTTATGGAGTATATTTTTTAAATCATACACTACCTTTTGAATACCTTGGACATTTAATAGCTTTTTAACAATTCCTTTGTCAGTAGTTGTAAAAATAGTCGAAGTTTGATGGTCATAGACGTAAAAAAGTCCTTCATCACCTGAGTATAACAAATAAATTTCTTTGCCCTTTATCTCTGAGATATCATACAGTTCTTTCATGTTAAATTTTGGAAGTTGAAGTGTTTGTTTTATCTCCTCAAGCTCCTCTGAGAAGCCCAATCTTTTTATGAAACTTTTGAACTCAAGCTGTAGCAAAAGCTGATATAGTCTTTTCTTGTCCCATTCTCTTGTTTTTAACTCTTCAAGAGTTACCTCAACAGGTAAATCACACACAATAGTTGCCAATCTTTTCGACAAAAATGCCATATCTTTACCTGCTTCTAACTTTTCTCTTAAAGAATCTTTGATGTTTTTCAGATTTTGGTATATATTTTCCAAGGTCTGATATTCTTCTAATAATTTTATGGCCGTTTTATCTCCAATTCCCTTAACACCAGGTATGTTGTCTGATGCATCGCCTACTAAAGCTTTGTAATCAACAACCTGATGTGCAAAGACACCATATTTTTCTTTTACATTTTCAATGGTATACAAATCTTCTGTGGTCTTGTCAAACTTCGTAGTAACTATTTTGACAATTACATTTTTATCAAGTAGCTGAAGAGTATCTCTGTCTCCAGTTATTATTACAATCTCTAAATCACGGTCTTTAAACCTATTCACAAGCGTGCCTATGACGTCATCAGCTTCATATCCTTCGTGTTCTAATATAGGAATGTTAAGAGCATTGAGTATCTCTCTTACATAAGGTATCTGAACTTGTAGAGAATCTGGCATTGGTTTTCGATTGGCTTTGTACTCTTCATATTCACTTTTTCGTGCAGCTCTGCCTTTTTTGTCAAATGCCACTGCCACATAATCAGGTTTTTCTGAATCTAAGTATTTTAAGAGTACATTTAAAAAACCATATATAGCATTTGTAGGGATACCCGTTGATGTTGTAAGTTCCGGCAACGCAAAAAAAGCTCTATAGAGAATACTGTTACCATCAAAAATAACTAACTTCATCTTTTATCTACCCTTTCAACAAGTTTAATTGAGTCCTCTTTTTTATATGAGTAGTTATTCATATAAAAATATCTCTCATTAAAATTATAATTCAAAATCAATAAACTTTTTAAGTCCTCCGCCATTTTCTGATAATCTAATCGTTCATAATATCTAAAAAGCTCTTTATAAAGCTCGTAACAAACATAAATTGTCATTATCTCCTGAGCATATAGCAAATTGTCAAACCTTGTCTCAAAATTTTCAATATTCACTAAGGTACTGTCAGAAAAAAATCTAAAAGGTCTTACAATTTCAAATTCAATCTCTTCTATTATTTTTTCAACCTCTGTAGTCGGTTCTTCTGAACCCAAATAACAAAGCTGAAAATACAAAAGTAAAATATAAGGTAGCTGATAATGTGTTTTTAGTTCAGTTAACATAATATTATTACGGTAAAAGTTATGATAAGCATTTTGACTCAAAATTACTTCTTCTATCTGTTTTTTGAGATAAATCAAGTTGTCTGGTGGTATTTTTTGAGATTTTACAAGGTTTAAATAATACATACTCGATACCTGCAATGTAGAGGTATAGGCAAAATAAAAATTAGTTTGGCTTTTAGGAAAATAAAGAAAAAATAATTTAAATATTCTACTTGGTACCGGTAAAGACATTTTAAATTTTTTCGCAACGTCCTCTTTTGAATATTTTTGAGTATCTATCACTTTAAGTAGATTTTTATATGATAATTGAAAAACTTCATATTTTATATCACAATACTTAACAACACTATTTAATTTCCAAACACAATCGTATAAAGAATTCCCATCAAAAATCTCAACTTCTACCCTAACCTTGGAGTCTTTTGGAACATATACAGATGTTAGTAGATTTTGGTAGTAAAAACACACATCGTTATCGTCTATCGCAAATGAATTAAAAAAACCAATATATAAAAGCTTATCTTTTACTTTTGTACAGAATCTGAGATATTTATTCTCTATATTTGACCATCCTGAAAGTTTTAATAAAAAATACTTTTTTTCTTTTCTAAAAACTACTATCTGAAAATTAGCATGTAAAAAGACAAGACCACTTTGACCCTTTTGAAGTTTTGGCATAAACAGAATTTCAAAATCTTTTATGTCTACTGTCACCACTATGTCATTTACATAGGCAGATTCTTTAAAATTTATATCTACACTCAAACCATTTTGAGAAAACAAAAATTCATATGAAACTTTATCAAGCTTTTCTCCTAATCTCTTTACTTGTCCATTAATTCCTATAAAGCTACGATTTTCAAGTACCATTTTTTTCTTTGTCCTTTTATCTGTTTATATTAACTATTATATACCATAAAAATGCCCTAAGTCATCAAACTTTAAGACGACTTAGGGCACAAGTTTCAAAAGCTTTTTTATTTTTTCTCAAACATATCCTTGCCAACGCCACAAATAGGACAAACCCAATCATCAGGTAAGTCTTCAAACCTTGTTCCTGGTTGAATACCGTTTTCTGGATCACCTTTTTGTGGATCATACTCATAACCGCATATTGAACATACCCAAATGTCCAATTTAGACCTCCACTCCTTGCTTTAAAATTTTTTGACACATTATTTATACCTCATTTCACCTACTTTTAAACAGGGAGGTCTAAAAAATTTCTTTGTCACCTATGTCAGTCCTGTAAAACATATTCTCAAAGTTAATCTTCTTAATTTCCTCATATACTTTTGTCTTTGCATCTTTGAGAGTATTGTCAATCCTCACAATGTTTAGTACTCTACCTCCTGCCGTTTTAATCTTACCATTGTCTAATTTTGTGTTAGCGTGGAATACAATTGTATCACTTTCAAGCTTATCTAAACCCTCGATTACAAAGCCTGTCTCGTACTTTTCAGGGTAGCCTTTTGAGGCAAGTACAACACAAATCGAATACTGGTCCGAAAATTTCGCCTCAACGCTTTTCAAGTTTCCTTCTGTAGCTTTTACCATAATTTCTAAAAGTTCACTTTTCATGCGTGGCAAAATAGCTTGTGCTTCAGGGTCGCCAAATCTGGAGTTGAACTCTAAAACCATTGGTCCTTCTTCTGTCAGAATTAATCCTCCATACAAAACACCCTTAAACGGTCTCCCTTCTTTCCTCATTCCATATATCGCTTTTAGCATGATATTCTCAAGGATGTCTTCAAAAAGCTTTTTATCAACAACCCTTGATGGAGAAAAAGCACCCATGCCACCTGTATTTGGTCCCTTATTCCCATCCAACGCCTTTTTATAGTCTCGTGCAACTGTCAAAGGCACGATGTCTTTACCATCTGAGATGACAAAAACTGATACTTCTTCGCCTTTTAAATAGTCTTCAATGACAATCTTTTCGCCTGCCTTTCCAAATACTCTTTCTTTCATCATAAGATTGATGGCATTTAAAGCCTCACGCTTGTCTTGAGCAATTATCACACCTTTGCCCAATGCAAGACCATCTGCCTTGATTACAAGAGGATACTTGTCGTTCTGATTCACAAATGCTAAAGCCTCTTCATAACTGTAAAACACATTATACCTTGCTGTCTTTATACCATACTTTTTCATCAGCTCCTTTGCAAACACCTTACTACTTTCTATCATTGCAGCATCCTTTGTTGGACCAAATGTTTTTATTCCAAACGATTCAAGATAATCAACAATCCCATCTGCAAGTGGATTGTCCGGGCCAACAATTACAAAGTCTATCCCTTTTTCTATGCAAAAGTCTTTTAGCTTGCTAAATTCATTTACCTTTATATCAACACAAGTTGCAATTTCACAAATCCCTGCATTTCCAGGTGTACAGAACAAATCTTTGTAACCTTCATTATAAATCTTCCATGCAATGGCATGTTCACGCCCACCATTTCCTACAACTAATATTCTCATTACTTAAATCACCTCTTTTCTTTTAATGCCTAAAATGTCTAATACCTGTAAATATCATAGCAATATTATACCTGTTTGCAGCATCAATTGATTCCTTGTCTCTAATAGACCCGCCCGGTTGAATAATAGCTGTAACTCCCGCTTTGCCTGCTGCTTCAACACTATCAGAAAATGGGAAGAAAGCGTCTGACGCAAGTACTGCTCCACTCAAATCAAATCTTGAACGTGAGATTGCATGTTCAACAGCCCAGATTCTATTTGTCTGTCCCATACCTATCCCCAATGTCATTTTGTCCTTTGCAATAACTATTGCATTTGACTTTACATGTTTTACAACTTTCCAAGCAAATATCAGGTCTTCCATTTCCTTTTCTGTCGGTTTTCTTTCTGTTACAATTTGGTAATCTTCATTGAACAACTTTCTGTCCTTTTCCTGTACAAGCATTCCACCATTTACTGATTTGAGATCATAATACACATTTTCCTTATCCAAAGTTGGAAGTTTCAATATCCGAAGGTCCTTTTTTGTAGAAAGCAAAGATAGTGCATCTTCATCAAAGTCCGGAGCAATCACTATCTCAAGGAATATTTTTTTCAGCTCTTCAGCTGTTTGTCTATCTATCTTCCTATTAAATGCTACAATTCCCCCAAATATAGACACTGGGTCGCATTCGTATACCTTCTTATATGCCTCAAAGATATTGTCACCTGATGCAACACCGCATGGATTGTTATGTTTTATTGCAACACATGTTGGCTCATCAAACTCTTTTAAAAGTTCAATAGCACTATCACTGTCAAGAATATTGTTATACGAAAGCTCCTTGCCGTGAAGCTGCTTAGCATTTGGTATATTGGACTTTTCAATAAACGGCAAAGTTATTTTATAAAAACTTGCCTGCTGATGAGGATTCTCACCATATCTAAGTTGCTGAACTTTCTCAAGTGGAACTGTAAGATAATCTGGGAAAGATTTGTCATCCCTCACATACTTGAAATAGTTAAAAATCATAGAATCATAGTATGCAGTATATTCAAATACCTTTGTTGCAAGATAAAACCTTGTATCAAATGAAACATCACCATTTTCCTTTATCTCTTTTAATACAAGTCCATAATCAGCAGGGTCTATTATGACAGTTGTATATTTGAAATTCTTGGCTGCAGCGCGAAGCATGGTAGGACCACCAATGTCAATATTCTCTATCACGTCTTCAAATGCTACATTTTCTTTAAAAATGGTCTCCTTGAAAGGATAGAGATTAACCACCACCATGTCAATTGACGATATGTTCAGCTCGTTTAATGTCTTGACATGCTCCTCGTTGTCCTTTATTGCAAGAATTCCTGCATGGATATTTGGGTGAAGTGTCTTTACTCTTCCATTTAAAATCTCTGGAAAATTTGTAACATCACTTATATTTATCACATCAATGCCGTTTTCCTTTAGGTACTTCATTGTTCCGCCAGTTGAGATGATTTCGTATCCAAGACTTTTTAGTTCTTTAGCAAACTCTAAAATACCATCTTTGTTATAAACACTCACAATAGCCTTCTTGGTCATGCTTCAATTCCCACCTTTTTTAAGATTTCTTTGTCTTTAATAACAACCTTTCTCCCAATGATTTCTATTTTATCCTCACAAAGTAGTTTAATTGCAAGAGGATATATCTTCCACTCCACCTCTTCTAAAACCCTTTTTTGCAAACTTTCAGGGGTGTCATCATATCTTACATATATGGCCTTTTGCAATATTATAGGTCCGCCATCTGTAGTAGAATCAACAAAATGGACTGTAGCACCCGTCACTTTCACTCCGTATTCTATCACACTTTTATGGACATTGAGTCCATACATTCCTTTGCCACCAAAGGCAGGAAGAAGAGATGGATGAATATTTACAATGCGATTTTTGAACTCTTCTACAAAATATTCAGAGAAAATATACAAAAATCCTGCCAAGATGATGTAATCAATTTCTCTTTCCTTCAGAAATTTGACAAGATACTTCTCATATTCAATTTCATTTGGAAAATCCTTTTTAGAGATATAATACGCTTCTATTTGGTTTTGTTTTGCCCTCTCAAGTGCATAGGCATCTTTTTTGTTTGAGATGACACACGATATTGTTGCACAAATCTCTCCATTTTTAATAGCATCTATAATTGCTTGAAGATTAGTACCTGAACCTGATACAAATACAGCTAATTTTTTCATTTTATGACAACTCCGCCTTCGCCTTTTTCAATTGTACCTATTACATATGAATTTATACCTTCTTCATTTAAAATCTCCATAGCAGTCTCGACATTATCTTTAGATACTATTAAAACCATGCCAATACCCATATTAAATGTAGAAAACATTTCATTCTCATCAATTTTACCATACTCCTGAATTAACTTAAATATAGGCAAAATATCCCATGAACCTTTTTCAATTACTGCTACAAACCCTTTTGGAAAAGCCCTTGGTATGTTTTCAAAAAATCCTCCGCCTGTAATATGAGCAATTCCATTCACCTTTACTTTTTCTAACACTTTTAAAACCGGCTTTACATAGATTCTCGTCGGCTTTAAAAGCTCTTCACCAAGGCTTAAACCCAATTCTTCATAGATCTTTGTAAGAATTTTAGGATTCTCATCTACTCCAAAAACCTTTCGCACAAGTGAATAGCCATTGCTGTGAACCCCACTTGAAGCAAGTCCAATCAAAACATCTCCTTGATTTACATCCTGACCACAAATCGCTAAGTCTTTTTTCACAATACCCACTGCAAACCCTGCCAAATCATACTCATCATCCTTATAAAAACCGGGCATTTCAGCCGTTTCTCCCCCAACAAGCGAACAGCCTGCAATTTTGCAGCCATCTGCTATACCTTTTACTATAGTTGCCACCTTTTCACTTTTCAGCTTACCACAAGCAATGTAATCCAAAAAGAAAAGAGGTTTTGCTCCATGGCACAAGATATCATTTACACACATTGCAACACAGTCAATCCCAACAGTATCATGCTTGTCCATGTAAAAAGCAATCTTTAGTTTTGTCCCAACTCCATCTGTCCCTGAAACCAAGATATAATCTGAATTATCTATATTTAACAAATACATACTTCCAAATGATCCAATATCAGTTATAACATTTGAATCAAATGTCTCTTTTGCTAAGTTTTTTATTAGGTCCACTGCTTTATAACCCTCTTCAATATTAACCCCTGCATCTTTGTAAGTTGTCATTTTCAAACACCCTCTTCGAAGATATACTTATTAAAACCCTCTGGTATTTCGGTAATGTACTCTCCACTAAAACAAGCTGTGCAAAAATTTTGCAGCTTATTTTCAAACACGCTATTTAAGCCCTCTAAACTTAGATATTCGAGCGAATCAGCACCTAAGATTTTGGCAATCTCTTGCGTGGTATAGTTTGCTGCAATCAATTCTTTTCTATCTGGTGTGTCAATTCCGTAATAGCAAGGAAATAGAACAGGTGGAGAGCTTATTCTAAGATGTACCTCGCGCGCGCCTGCGTCTCTTAACATTTTTATTATCTTCCTTGAGGTTGTACCCCTGACTATTGAATCGTCAATGAGCACAACTCTTTTTCCGGCTACATTGTTCTTTAGCGGGTTTAGTTTGAGCCTGACAGATATCTCTCTCTGGCTTTGTTCAGGTTTAATAAACGTCCTTCCAATGTACCTATTTTTTACAAAACCTTCTGAGAAAGGTATTTTAGCTTCTTCTGAAAATCCAATAGCAGCGGTTGTACCTGAGTCTGGAACTCCTATTACAATATCACACTCAACATAAGATTCTTTACAAAGTTGTTTCCCAAGTTTCTTCCTGATTTCATAAACACTAATACCGTCAAGATACGAGTCAGCTCTTGCAAAGTAGATAAATTCAAATACACACAAATGTTTGAAACTTTGTCTATATTTTGTACTCTTAATTCCATCCTTAGTTACAGTAACTATTTCACCTGGCTCAACATCTCTTATATATTCAGCGCCTACTGTATCTAAAGCACACGTTTCTGATGCAAAACAAATACTGTTGTTTATTTTACCCATCACCAGCGGTCGTAGCCCATATGGGTCTCTTACTGCAATTAGTTTATTCGGCGTCAAAATCAAAAGTGAATACGCGCCTTTTATCTCATCCATTGTTTTGAGTATGGCCTCTTCTATATTGTCCGATTTTATTCTGTTTCGCGAAATCAAATTAGCAATTACCTCAGAATCAATGGTAGTTTGGAAAATAGCACCTTCTTGTTCAAGCTTTTCTCTAATGATATGTGCATTTACTAAATTTCCATTATGAACAAGTGCCATATGACCTTTTCTGTATTTTACAACAAGTGGTTGGGCATTTTCTCTATCATTCTTTCCAGTTGTTGAGTATCGAACATGCCCAATTGCTGAGTGCCCTTTGAGGTGGTTCAAAACCACCTCATTAAATACTTCATTGACAAGTCCGTTATCCTTATGATACAAAATTGTACCTGTATCATTTACAGCAATTCCACTACTTTCTTGACCTCTATGTTGAAGAGCATAAAGTCCAAAGTAAGTTACTTTTGCTACTTCAAGTTTTTTATCAGGACAGTAAATTCCAAATATCCCACAGTGGTCTTTAAAGGATTCCTCTAACTCTTTAAAGCACATGGTATTGCCTCCTGATATATCCTTTCAACTTCATTTAAATTTAATTTTAATTTTTTGTCATTTATTTGCCCAAGTATTTCAAACTTGTCTGTTACTTCACCAACTATTTCTAATTCAATACCGTTTAAAATTTCCCTTATCTTTGGAAGATTCTCTTCTTTTAATGTGACTAAGAATCGCCCTGGTGTCTCACTAAACAGGTAGAAATCTTCTCTCAAAGAAGTATTTACTTTAATTGCTGCACCTTTTTTACCTCTAAAAGCACTCTCTAAAAGAGCAATTATAAATCCACCATCTGAAATGTCATGAACAGATTTAAACAAACCTTGATTGATACATTCTAACACCTTGTCACATGTTTCTTTGTGCCTTTTCAAATCAAGCTTTGGTACTCTTCCAGAAACAATTCCATGGTAGAAACTTAAATACTCTGAAGCACCTATATCATCTAAAGTCTTGCCTATTACTGCAATGATATCTCCCTCTTCCTTGAAGGATATATCTACAGCCTTCTCAACATCTTCAACAACTCCCACCATTCCAATTACCGGTGTGGGATAAATTGCACCTTCTTCAGATTGGTTGTAAAAAGACACATTTCCGCCTGTAACTGGTGTCCCAAAATATTCACATGCAACTTTTAAACCTTCAATTGTTTTTACAAATTGGTAGTAAATTTCTGGATAGAGTGGATTTCCAAAATTTAACCCATCTGTAATAGCAAGAGGTTTTGCACCAACTGCTACAATATTTCTATAACTTTCTGCCAAGACAAGCTGAACTCCTTCATAAGGATTTAAATAACAATATCGGCCATTACTATCAATTGTAACAGCAATACCTTTTTTAGTACCCTTGACTCTCAACAAACTTGCATCATTACCTGGTCTTATAACTGTATCAGTTCTTACCATGTAATCGTATTGCCTATAAATATATTCCTTGCTTGCAAGATTTGGATTGGAGATCATTTTTATGATTGCATCATTCAAGTCTTGAGGCTGAGGAATAGAATAGACGTCAAACTGTTGAGATACTTTTACAATCTCTGGTTCTTTCGTTTCCCTTACATAAGCTGGGGCGTGTGCAAGTGCTTTTGCAGGAACCTCTGCAACAACTTTTCCATTGTCAAGGATTCTTAACATCCCATCATCTGTCACTCTTCCTATCTTAACAGCATGAAGCCCCCATTTTTCAAATATTTTATAAACTTCTTCTTCCTTTTCTTTTTTTACAATAACAAGCATTCTCTCTTGCGACTCAGAAAGCATAACCTCAATTGGATTCATTCCCTCTTCTCTTTTCGGAACAAGCGCTACATCTATTTCAATTCCTGTTCCCGCTCTTGCAGCTGTCTCACATGTAGATGAGGTCAAACCAGCTGCACCCATGTCTTGAATTCCAACAACAGCATCTGTTTGGAAAAGTTCTAAGCATGCCTCAAGCAGCAGCTTTTCCATAAACGGGTCGCCAACTTGCACAGCAGACCTTTTTTCTTCTGACTCCTGTGTAAGGTCGGTTGATGCAAATGTAGCACCGCCTATACCATCTCTTCCTGTTGTATGCCCAACATAAAAGACAGAATTGCCAACTCCCTCTGCAACACCTTTTAAGATTTTGTCCTTTTTCATAATTCCAACACACATGACATTTACAAGAATGTTGTTCTTGTATACAGGATCAAAAGTTGTCTCTCCACCAACTGTTGGAATACCTACACAGTTACCATAACCTGAAATACCTGAAACAACTCCTTCAAACAAATATTTGGTTCTGGTATCTTCAAGTTTGCCAAACTTTAGCGAGTCCAAAAGTGCAATTGGTCTTGCGCCCATTGTGAATATATCGCGAATTATACCACCAACACCTGTTGCCGCTCCTTCGTATGGTTCGACTGCTGAAGGATGGTTATGGCTCTCAACCTTAAAACACACTGCATATCCATCACCAATGTCAACAATACCCGCATTTTCTCCTGGTCCTTGTAAAATATGTTCCCCTTTTGTAGGAAGATGTTTTAAAAGTGCTTTTGAATTTTTGTATCCACAGTGTTCAGACCACATAACCCCAAAAAGATTAAGTTCTAACTCATTTGGTTCTCTTCCCAAGATATCTATAATCATCTTGTATTCTTCATATGTCAGCCCAACCTCTTCATATAGATTCTTTCTCAAAATATCTCACCTCGACTTCAGATAGTTAATGATACTTAAAAATATTCTCTTTCCGTCCTCACAACCCAAAAGCTTTTCACTACTTCTCTCTGGATGGGGCATGAGTCCAAATACATTCTTTTCCTTGTTGCATATTCCTGCAATGTTCAAGATTGAACCATTCGGGTTTGTATCCTCATTTATATTACCATTTTTGTCACAGTACTGCAGCACTATTTGTTCATTCTTTATCATCTCTTGTAAAGTAGCTTCATCCACTACATAATTTCCTTCACCATGAGCAATTGGCAGGTTTATTACTTCATTCTTCTTATAAAGGTTAGTAAATGGAGTTTTGTTATTAACAACTTTAACATATTGGTCAGAACAAATAAATTTCAAGTTTTTGTTCCTGATTAGAGCTCCCGGTAGAAGATGACTTTCAGTTAAAATCTGAAATCCATTGCAGATTCCTATTACAAGACCTCCATTTTGAGCAAATTCTTCTATTCTCGGCATAACCTTTGAAAACCGTGCTATTGCTCCTGCTCTTAAATAATCTCCATATGAAAAACCACCGGGCAGAATTATGCAGTCAAAATCCAATTTTTCATTATAATCATGCCATATATATTCAACATGTTCGTTTATTACATCTTTGATAACATGATAGCAGTCACTGTCACAATTTGAACCTGGAAAAACAACAACACCAAACTTCATTTCTTACTCCTCCGAAATATTAAACTTGTACTCTTCCATTACAGGGTTGCACAAAAGCTTTTCGCACATAAGTGTTACTTGTTCTTTTGCCTTTTCAATGTCATTTTCATTTAAATACACAACGATATATTTGCCCATCCTTACTTTTTCAACATTTTCAAAGCCCAAGCTTTTTAAAGAGTTCAAAACAGCAATTCCTGGTGGGTCTGATATAGATTTTTTTAAATACACAAAGATCTCTGCTTTAAGCACTTTTTATTGTCTCTCCTTTCTAATAAAATAACTTTTATAATCCAAGTCTTTTCAAAACTTCTTTATAAGCTTCCTCGACATTCCCAAGGTCTCTTCTAAACCTGTCTTTATCTAATTTTTCTTTCGTATTTACATCCCAAAATCTACATGTGTCTGGTGAAATTTCGTCAGCCAAAACGATATTACCTTTATATCTTCCAAACTCAAGTTTAAAGTCAATTAAGTCAATATTTACTTCTTTGAGATACTCCCTTAAAACTTGATTTGTTTTGAAAGAATACTCCACAATCCTATCAACTTCTTCTTCTGTGGCAAGTTCTAAAGCCAAGATGTGATATTGATTTATCTGTGGATCATGAAGTGCATCGTTTTTGTAACAAAACTCTAATATTGGTCTTTTTAATACTATCCCTTCCTCAAGTCCAAGACGATTACAAAGCGAGCCTGCAGCAATGTTTCTTACTATGATTTCAACAGGAACTATCTCAACTTTTTTTACAGCAGTTCTTCTTTCATCAATCTCTTCAACAAAGTGTGTTGGAATACCTTTTGACTCCAAAAGTTTAAAGAAGTGATTTGAAACTTTGTTATTCACTATTCCCTTTTCTCGAATCGTTCCTCTTTTTGTACCGTCAAATGCAGTTGCATCATCTTTATATTCCATTATAACAATGTCTGGGTTGTCTGTTTCATAAATCTTTTTTGCTTTTCCCTCATATAACAATCCTTTTATTTGATAGCTCATAATTATAAAACCTCCTAAAGTTCTGCTGACAAGTGCTAGACTCTGATTAAGAGAATTTTAAAATGTATAATTATTCAAAACTCTGATTTTTAAAAGGGGAGCAAAAATGATGCTCCCCTTTTTTTTCTAATGAGCAATGACCATGAATCTTAAGATGAACAGAATAGCAAGCACGTAAGTAATTGGATGTACCTCTTTTGCCTTTCCTCTTAAAAGTTTAACCAATACATAGAATATAATACCTGCTGAAATACCATTCGCGATACTATAGGTAAATGGCATTATAACAATTGTCAAAAATGCTGGCAGAGCTTCTTCAAAATCGCTGAAATCAATCTTCTTGATTGAGCTAATCATCATAACACCCACAGCAATAAGTGCTGGAGCTGTCGCCTGGGTTGGAACAAGCCCGATAAATGGAGCGATAATAAGCGCAAGGATAAAGAGTATTCCTGTTACAAGTGAAGTAAGACCAGTTCTCCCACCTTCTTCTATACCTGCAGCACTTTCGATATATGTTGTCACAGTAGAGGTACCAAATATAGCTCCAACAATTGTTGCTATCGCATCTGACATAAGTGCTCTGTCCATATTAGGTATATCACCTTTTTCATCAAGCATACCTGCCTTGTCTGCAAGTCCTACAAAGGTACCAATACTATCAAACATGTCAATGAGCGTAAATGTCAGAACTACTGCAAATAAACTCAAAAGGACAGCTCCAATTCCTCCGCCTTGATTATGCGCAGAAAACAGTCCTGCAAAATCAAAGTTGAAAGCTGAAACTTTGAATGCTTCTAAACTAAATTTAAACTTTGAAAGGTCAACAATCTTCAGTGGAAAGCTTATTATTGTGGTAATTATAATCCCAATTATTATTGCACCTTTTACTCTTCTTGCAATCAAAATTCCAATTATCAAAAGTCCAATTACAGCAATAAGTGCACCACGTGAAGCTATTACACTCTTGTTTATATCAGGATTATTTGTAAAAGAATTGAATGCTGCAGTAAAATCACCAAACTTTGGCAGTTTCGAACCCGGGTCAAAAACCACTATCCCACTGTTGATAAACCCTATAAAAGCAATAAACAGTCCTATACCTGCAGTCATCGCATGTTTTAAAGGCTGGGGAATTGACTTTACTATTGCTTGTCGCAGACCTACAGCAGTGATGAGAACAAATATAATACCTGATATAAACACTGCAGCAAGGGCTTGTTGAGGAGTGTATTTCATCTGGAGGCACACTGTATACGTGAAAAATGCATTAAGCCCCATTCCCGGTGCCAAAGCAAATGGAAGATTTGCATAGAGTGCCATTATAAGTGTACCAACAGCAGCCCCAATACATGTTGCAAAAAACACAGCATGTTTGTCAAGCCCCGTTGTGCTTAAAATTGAAGGGTTAACAAATATTATGTAAGCCATTGTTATAAATGTAGTAAATCCTGCTATGACCTCTGTCTTGACATCTGTATGTCTTTCTTTGAGTTTAAATAGATTTTCTAACACAAATCATACCACCTTTCATCGAACATTTTTTTAATTATAAATCCGAATGTTTGGATATTACAAGTACATCTTATCAAAGTAGTTGGCTTTATGTCAATAATTAATTGTAAACAAATTTATAAAAGACAACTTAAATATTCGAAATAATTATCTACAAAAAAAAAGACCCTTGTCCTTTTAAGACGAAGGTCTTTTTTTTTGAAGAATTTGAGCAAAGTTCTAATTCATCTATTAATCGCTTGTATTTATTGGTGTACCAAGGGTTACCTTAAAATCTTTTGTCTGACCATCACGCAACACTCTGATAGTGATTATATCTCCAATCTTATGAGTAGAGAGTATAGATTGAATATCAGAAAATGTAGTTACTTTCTTACCATCTATCTGCAAAATTACATCTCCCTCTTTAAGACCTGCTTTTGCCGCACCTGTGCCTGGATATACTTTTGAAATATATAATCCTACAACATTTCCAGCTCTATCATAATATTCCATAACAGAGATACCTATTGTTGGTCTTAAAACTTTTTTGTATTTGATTAAGTCATTTACGATTGGCTTTACATAGTTGATTGGTATAGCAAATCCCATTCCTTCAACACCAGTTTGAGATATCTTTGCAGTGTTTATACCTATTACTTGTCCACTGCTATTTACAAGTGCTCCACCACTATTTCCAGGATTTATTGCCGCATCGGTTTGTATCAGAGGTATTTGCACACCATTCTCCATATCAAGTTTTCTATTCACAGCACTTACAACACCGAATGTAACAGTACCAGCAAACTCCTGACCCAACGGATTTCCTATTGCAATAACAAACTCACCAACTTTAACCTTTGAAGAGTCTCCAAGTGGTGCAACGGCTGTTACATATTTTGGATCAATCTTTACAACTGCAATGTCGCTGAGTGCATCTGTACCTACGATTGTTGCTGGTACTTCCTTTTCACCAGAGAGAATAACTGAAATGTTTTTTGCACCTGATACAACATGGTTATTTGTTACAATATAGCCGTCCTTGCTTATAATGACACCTGAGCCTTCACCAATTGTAATCTCTTGTTCTTCATCGGTCCACCAGTTGTAGGCTGTGCCTTTGTTCTTGATTCCAACCACAGCCGGACCAACTTTTTTGGCAACATCTGTGACAAATGAATCGTTCCCAGAATTCAAAACAACTGTCCTTGTGACAGGCTCTAAATTATTTGAACTTTCTAAGTTAAGACCGCTTATAGCTGAGTTTACATCGTTTTTGAAATTAGAGAAGCTTACCCCAAAATATCCCATAAATATAATAGAAACTAACAGCGCACCAATTAAGCCTCCTATAAAACTTGCAAGTAAATACTCTTTTATAGATTTCTTTTTCCTTATAGTCTTTGGAATTTCAAAAGTGATAGGGCTATATGATGGTTGATAATTTGGAGTTTCAAAGTCGAATTTATCAGACATCTTATCCTCACTTCTTGCAATTTATTTTTCAATTATAATTCTACCTCTTGAATTTGAAAAAATTATTAACGAACTGTTAACAAATAATAAAAATTATTTCAAATCCAGAGTAAAGGTAAACTTTGTTCCCACACCTTCTTCACTTTCAACCCAGATGTTCTGCTTGTGGAGCTTTATAATTTCCTTCACAATAGAAAGCCCCAAACCTACACCTTTTTCAAGGCTGCGTGACTTATCCACCTTGTAAAATCTTTCCCATATGAGTTTTTGAAGCTTCTCTGGAATGCCAATGCCAGTGTCTTCAATTGTAATATATGCTTTATCGTTTTCAACTTCGGAATAAATATAAATCTTTCCCCCAACTTTATTGTACTTTATCGCATTGTCCAAAAGGTTGTGAACCACCCTACTAATTAAATCCCTATCTGCTTTCACAACAAGATTTTCATCCACCTGTAAAAAGACTTCTATGTTTTTTTCTTCAATTCGCTGTTCAAACTTGATTAACTCCTCTGCCACAACAGAGTAAATCTTAAATGTAGTCAAGTTTAAATTTATCTTTCCCCACTCAAGCCTTGACAATTCTAACAGTTGATTTATTAAATTGTTAAGCTTGATGACCTCTTCTCTTACCAGGTTTAAATAGAAATCTCTCTTGTCATCAGGTATCGTCCTGTCAAGTATACCTTCAATAAACCCTCTTATAGAGGTAAGTGGAGACCTTAGCTCATGAGAGACATTTGATATAAAACTCTTTCTCATCATCTCTAAGTTTTCTAACTTCTCTGTCATGTAATTAAAAGAAGCTATAAGCTCCCCAATCTCATCATTGTTATTAACCGGCAGAGGAATCCTTTCTGAAAAATCTCCTTCTGCGATCTTTCTCGAAATACTTGCAAGCTTTTTTATTGGAGTGATAATTCTTTGTGTAAGAGCATATGTTATAATAAGAACCAATATTACCTCAAACAATGTAATAAGCCATATTATTCTATTATACATTCTTAGGGTCAGACGAATATCATCTGTTGATGTGATAAGCAAAAGCCCAGAGACCACTTGATTATTTATCACAACAGGATAGCCAATTATTAGATATTCTTTTTTTACAATACTTCCTATTAGTGTCTTTTCTACAGCGATATTACCACTGAATACCTTATCCCTAATTCTTTGAAGAATTGGATCATTTAAAAACACCTGTTCGTCTGAATTCAATACAACATTTCCATTTCTGTTTATCAACAATATTGAAGCATTTAAATAGTCACGTAAAAAGTTTATCTCAAATCTAAGCCTGTCCTTTTCTAAAAATCCTGTGATATACCACAGTGCAAGACCTGTGGCAATTTTCTCAGCTTCGCGAACAAGCTGAGTTTGTTTTTGCGAAATAAAATAATTTTCGGTGAGGTTGTTGAGTATTGTTCCAAAGATTAGAAAACCCATGACAATTATAATTGTGTAGATGATGACAAACCTAAAATATATAGATTTCAACTTGATTCACATCCCTAAAAAAAGGATTTAAATCTCAAATTTATAACCCACACCCCAAACAGTTTTAATACGCCAAGGATATTTGTCTTTTTCTATCTTCTCCCTAATCCTTTTTATATGAACATCAACAGTTCTGGTATCTCCCATAAAGTTGTAACCCCATATGTGGTCAAGAAGCTGCTCACGTGTAAATACCTTATTTGGATGAGATGCTAAAAAATATAAAAGTTCTATCTCTTTTGGTGGCATTTCTATAACCTTGTCTTCAAGCTTCACCTCGTATGTAGTTAGATTAATTGTGAGGTTAGGATAAACCACCACTTTTTCGTCGTTTACTTCACCTTGAGTTCTTCTTAACACAGCCTTTATTCTTGCAATAAGCTCTTTGGGGTCAAATGGCTTGACAATATAATCATCTGCTCCAAGCTCCAATCCCAACACTTTGTCAAATGTCTCCCCTTTTGCTGTCAGCATTATAATCGGAATGTTACTAATTTTTCTGATTTCTCTGCACACTTCATATCCATCTTTCTTAGGAAGCATTATATCAAGTATTACCAAATCAGGCATTTCTTGTTTGAACATATTTATACCGTCAGTACCATTATGAGCCATTACAACGTCAAAACCTTCCTTTTCTAAGTATAATTTAATTACCTCACAAATTTTTACATCATCATCAATGACAAGTATCTTCATCTTCTTTTCTACCCCTTTTTATACTACTTTGTAAATCTCATCAATTGGAAGCTTATCTATAAGAATACTCTCTCCATTTGAACTTATAAACTCTATCTTTGTGTCTTCAACAATCTCACCAATAACACAGCATCCAATTCCCTTTTCTTTAAGTTCAGAGATTAGATCATCTTCTTCACTGGTTGTAATTAACATACTTCCACTTGAAATAAGTTTATACGGGTTTAGATTAAAGAAAGAAGAAACTTTTTTAACACTGTTACTTAAAACAATTTTGTCCTCATAGATTTTTGCACCTTTTTTTGAAGCTTTACAAACCTCATAAATTGCACCAAAAAGCCCACCTTCGGTGATATCGTGCATAGAACTTGCATACTTTCTCGCAATCAAACCTTCTTCTATTACACTTAGTCTGTTGATATAATCTTCTATTTCGGATATCTCATGTGGGGTTAAAATTCTCCTAAGTCTCTCTTTTTCTTTATTATAAAGTATAAGTGTACCTTCTATCCCCAATGTTTTTGTAACAATAATTTTATCACCCACTTTTGCACCTTTTGTTGAGATGAGCATGTGCCGTTGTACTTTACCAAAACCTGTTGAGACAATTAAAGGTTTTGTAACAATAGGCGATACCTCACTGTGACCACCTAATAGCTGCACATTGAACCTTTTACAAGCCTCTTTTATCTCTTCCAAGATTTGAACAAACTCATCCTGACTGCTTTCTGGTGGCATGAGAATAGTAGAAAGCACTCCTATTGGCTCGGCACCTGCTGCTGCCAAATCATTGCAAACAACAACTACCGACAGATAGCCCGCCATAGAGCTTGCTGCTGTAATTGGATCGGTTGTAATAACAGCAATGTCACCTTTTATATCTACTGCTGCTGAATCTTCTCCAATATCCGGCCCAAGTAAAACATCGTCTCTTGCTGTTTTTAGCTCAAATATATGTTCATTCAATATCTCAATGGGTATTTTCCCTATTTCCAAACAAAAGACCCCCTTTATAGGAAAATTAAAATACTCTGTCTGGCAGAAAAATATCAAACATTCCAACTACAAATGAAGTTATCAAATTAGCAACAAACGGCACCTTTATTCCTGGGACTGACATATTAGCAAAGTACAGGGCACCAAATGTCACTAAAAAAGCAATAATTCCTCTCCCAATTGGTGTTCTGTAAAGTGTTGTAATCCTTTCGATTATATATGTTATCACAGATATTGCAGCAATTAAAGCTATTCCCATCATCCAGTTGCTAAAAACGAAGTTCGGATAGATTATCTGCATTAAAAGCATCATAAAAGAAGCCCCAACAAACCTCACAATAATACCGAGCCAGCTCGCGTACTTTCTTTCTGTCTTTTCACTCATAACAAAAGCACCTCCTATTTGTATTTTTTCACGTTTAACTATTTCTTATTCATCGGAGGTGCTCCTCAGCCTTCTATATTCGCTTAGATACTTCACAGTATATACTATAAGTGCAAATATTGCAAATATTACTGCTATTACTAAAATATAGAGTGACATTTCTAATTTTAAGAGAAGAGATATTATAGCAATGTAAAACAAAACAGTAGCAATCTTTCCGTATATGTTAGCTGAAACAACAATCTTTATTCTCCCGTATAAAATGGCTGAGCCAACAATCATAAAGAGTTCTTTAAACAGGACAATGTAAAAGATAATAGGAGAAATATAACCCTTATAGACAAAACACCATAAAACGGTAAGTATCATTAGTTTATCAGCTAAAGGATCAAAAAGTTTTCCGAATTTTGTAACAATATTATAACGGCGTGCAATAAAGCCATCCAAGACGTCAGTTAAGCCTGAGAACAAAAATATTCCTATTGCTATCATGTATCTGTATTTAAGGTTTGAAAAAAAGATTAACACAAAAAGAGGAATCAAGAAAAATCTTAAAATCGTAAGTAAATTGGGAAGGTTCAATAAATACACCTCTTTATTCTCTTTTGTCACTTTTTAAGATTTTATCACATTTTTATGAGAATATCTATATCAAAAAGCCTTCTTAAAGAAATTTCAGCTCTTTTGCCGTTCATTTTCAACCTTTTCAAGTTTGAATATAGACACTTCATAAGCAGTTCTTGTTTCAATTTCACCAGTCTCTAATCTCTTCTGATAGTCTCTGCTTTGAACCCTTCCCCATACCTTTATATTATCTCCTATTTGAAAAGTACTTGCATATCTTGCATTTCTACCCCACGCAATACAGGGAATATAATCTGATTTGCCATAAAGCCTGTTTACAGCCAGCAATATGTCAGTTATTTCTCTGCCCAGTGGAGTTGTTCGATACTGAGGCTTTTTACAAATATAACCATTTAAGAAGATCTCATTGATATTCTTGGCAGGGTCAACGCTTTCTGCATTCTTTATATCCCTTGCAAAAATGGTAAGGATAAGCCTATTTCCTATATTTGACGGATTGTTATAAGACCTAAATTGGCCAATGACTTCTATAAAGCTCCCCTCGTCAAGATTGATATTTATCAGAAGTCTATCAGACACTGTGACAACTAATATATCTTTTTGCTGAGAAAGTCTTGGTACTTCAAGTTTAAAGGTAAAAAATTTTTCACCATAACTTTCGTGACTAAAACTAAGAGGGGTTATTACCTTGCCACATAAGTAAACTCTATTATTGTCTAAAGGATTCTGAGGCATGGCAAATACCATCCTTTCGTATTTTTTTGCTTATTCTTATCCTATTCAAAAACTTGCGTTTTTAGACTTTCAAATTAATTGAAACAAAACTTTTAATGTAGTGATGAGAGGATAAACATACAAAAGTTCGGAATCTATTGAAGTACAATACACACCTTCTTCCTTAACCTCTTTTTCAACCACAAGATTTCCCTCAATATCTTCAACAGCTCTTTGGAAAAACAAGTTCATAGTTATTTTATTGTCACTTCCATAGTCTAAATGAGTAACAATCTGAATACAAAATGATATAATCAAAAAGTAATTTGAGCTGAGACTCTAATAACAGAAGATGTCCCTTTTTACCACTGATTTTTACTAAATCTATCTCTAATATTTTTTTACCCTTTTTTTTAATAGCATCAACAAAGCTATTTTTAAATATCTCTTTCAGTTGTTTACTATTAGACAGAACATATAACTTTGTCATAACACTTCACCGTCTAATGTTGAGTGTATATATTAGTGTGACCGGCTTTCTTCTAATTTATTTAACTTTATTTTCTAACTTTTGTTGTACACCCTGGTGGTCAATATAATAGTTGTTTTTGTATATCAATTCAGAGACTGTAACAAATTGATATCCTTGCTTAGAAAGTTCACCTAATATCTTAGGAAGAGCATATTTAGTATTTTTTGCATTGTTGTGAAACAAGATAATTGAACCACTCTTTGCTCTTTTTAGCACTCTTTTAGCTATCTCGTCTGCAGGCAAGTCTTTCCAATCAAGTGAATCAACATCCCATTGGATGACATAATAGCCTAAGGAAGTGAGTGTTTTGATAAGAGTATTGTTATAATCAACATATGGAGGTCTGAAGACAACTGGTCTTTTGCCAATGACCCTTGAAATCTTCTCTTCACAGGCTTTAACGTCTTTTACAATATCCTCTTGAGAGAGTCTTGACATGTGTAGGTGTTTGTCAGAGTGGCTGCCAATCTCATGTCCATTTTTATAAATCTCAACTACATCCTCAGGGTATCTCTCCACCCAAAAACCTACTAGGAAGAATGTAGCTTTTGCATTGTACTGTTTTAATATTCTGAGAAGGTCTTTTGTATCATCATTTCCCCAAGCTGCATCAAATGTAAGTGCAATCTTTTTATCATTCCTTGCAACACAATAAATAGGAAAGAAGTTTTTTTGATTCACAACCTCTATTGCAATTTCTGAATAGATGTAAATACAACTTACAAGAAGACTAAGAAACAAAAAGTAAAGTGATAATTTTACCATCTTTGAAAGATTAAAGATTCTTATCATTTTTAATTTTTTTTTTAAGACAATTTTTCTACAGTAAGTTTATGAAAAGCAGGTAAATAATATGCAAAAGAGGAGAGTCTATAGCTCAATCCAAACTCTCCTCTTCTCTTTCATTTTCGGTTTCATTTTCAAACTTACTTATCACAGACTGAAGTTCGCTTTTTATCCTTTTTATCTCTTCTTTTAAATTCTGTAATGTTTTTTCATGTTGTTCAATTTCCTCAAGCAATGCTTTCTTTTTGTTCTCTCCCTCTTCTATAGCTTTAGAAACAATACTCTCTGCTTTTTCTTGCGCAATAATTAATAGTTCTGCAATTTTAATTTTCTGCTCATTTAACTTTGAAAACTCTTCTTCGAGCTTACTTAGCTTCTTTTTTAACTCTTCATTTTCTTTCTGAAGCTCTGAAATAGCCTCTTGTTTTTCTTTTATTTCTTTTTCATATGTCCTCTCAAGATTATTGATATATTCAATTACAGAACTCGGCTTAAATCCTCTAAATGTTCTTGCAAATTTGTATGTATTCATTCTCCTATATATCCTCCATTTTTCAATCCTTTTTTGATATTTTAACACAAATAAACATCTAATTGTACAACAAATTTTCTACCATCCCAGTATGTCCTTCACAACCTCATAAGCCATCAAAAATCCTGCAACAGGTGGAACAAAAGAAATGCTTCCTGGAACATGCCTTTTTTGAGTTTTTTCTCTTAGAAATCTATAATCTGGCTTAAGTGGCTTTTCTTCTGAGTAGACTACCTTTAACTGTTTTACACCTTCTTTTCTAAGTGCACTTCTTATCTTTTTGGCAAGTGGACAGTTTTTGGTTGAGTAGATATCAGAAATCCTCAGCAAAGTTGGATTTAGTCTGTTCCCCATTCCCATACTACTTATGATTTTAATCCCTTTTGAGGTCCCAAATTTAATTAACGCAACCTTTGCAGCTACATCATCAATTGCATCAACTATGTAATCTATCTTGATATTGCCAAACAATTTTTCAACGTTATCCGGAGTGATTTCTTCTTTAATTTTAACCACATTTACAAAAGGATTTATATCCAAAGCTCTACTGTATGCAATATCAACCTTTGGTTTTCCTATATTCGACATAGTAGCTATCAACTGTCTGTTCAAATTTGAAGCTGACACATTATCTTTGTCCACTATAACAAAGTTTTGTATCCCGCATCTTACAAGTGCTTCAAATGCAAAGCTTCCAACACCACCAAGACCACATATTACAATGCATACTTTCGATAGTTTTTCAAGTTCTTCTTGACCTATCAACATCATTGTCCTTTGAAAGATATCAGTTGTGTTCACTTTGACTCTCCTTCCTGTTAAATTCAAGAGCACAGTTAAAAAAATAAAAGACCCATTTCAACTTTATGGGCCTTTTTGTGCTTCTTTTGCCAGGAACTCCACCATGCCGTCCTCAGGGAGTTTCCCAGACCCTGCCCCAACAGGTGGGTATCCTGCCAATAGCTTTGCATTACTTCCTGTTTGTCACCCAAGCAAAACCTTGGGTGGGAAGCCTATGCGCCACTATTGGACTCCGGATTCCCTTTTATGATGGTGTTGGCCTGGAACTTCACCATCTTGTAACGTACACGGCAGAGTTCCTTTTTAGGCTACTTTCTTTTCTAATTTAAATATATCACAGATTTTTTGACTTTTCAACATGGTAATTTTTGCTACTTGAGTATTTCTGGCATCTATCACCCCATGTTGCAACTAAGTTGTTATTGTTGTAAAATTCTACAACTTCACAATTATTAGAACACTCTTTGCATTCAAATCCTCTCGTTTCAAACTTGCTGCCGTTGATACAGTCAAATCCTTTAAAATTGCTAACAAGCCCTCTTGTTTTTTCTTTTGATAAAAGTGCTATACCTATGGCACACATAACATTAAAATATTTTGGCACAACAATCTCTTTTTGCAATACCTGCTCAAAAGCCTTTTTCATTGCATTGTTTGCGGCAACTCCTCCTTGAAATATGACAGGTTCTTCAATCGTCTTTCCCTTTGCTACATTTGAGATATAGTTTCTTAGGAGTGCCAAACAAAGACCAAAAAGTATATCTTCTGGAAGATGCCCAAGCTGCTGTTTGTGAATCATGTCAGACCCCGCAAATACAGCACATCTTCCTGCAATTCTCACAGGATTTTTAGATTTTATGGCTATCTCCTCCATCTTTTCAATCGGAATGTTTAGTCTTTCTGCTTGCCTGTCTAAAAATGAACCTGTTCCAGCAGCACAAATAGTGTTCATTGCAAAATCTACCACAGTTTGGTCTTTTATCAAGATTATCTTGAGTCTTGCACACTTATTTCAATTATTGTTCTCACATTTGGCACAAAGTGGATTGCTGCTTTTACATGTGCTGTAATCTCGTTTTTTACAATGTCTGCTCCAATCATAATAGCTGCAAGATTGCGACCAGACCCTGTTGTCCCAGCACCTGAGATTTTTAGTGTGTCACCATACTTTTGGTAAAGTTGTGTAAGCACCCTTTGCAATGTTTCAATTGGTCTGCCTTCTGTTCTTACGTATATACTTTCTATGACGTTGTTGTTTTTATCTAACAACACCACATTTGTACTAACAGAGCCTATATCAATTCCAAGAAAGCACTCTAAATTGTCCACTTTTATCACTCCTTGATTCAATTAAATCTAAAAATGCTTCCAAACGTGTTTTTAGCCCAACATCGCTCTCTACTTCATCTACCACAATATGCAAAAGAGGAATTCGTAGCTCATTTTTAAGATTAACAAGGACAGATTTTGCTACTATCTCTGGCATGCATGTAAGAGGAAAAACATGAACAACACCAGCAAAATTTCTGTCCTCAAACCATTTTGTGTAGGCAATAGTTTCTCTTGCGTGACCGCCAATTAAGTTCTCCATTACACCTTTCTATTTCTTTACAACAGGATCTTTCTTTTTTATCAAAGGATATATCAGATGATTATCAATCCAGTAGGAAATATACAAATTTCTTTCTACTTCATATCCCATATCTCCAATTATTTTTGCAATGTTGAGACCTGTGAAGTCATCTATGATAGTGTATATTTCTCCTACAATTCAATCTTTTTTATGTTCTCATCCACTACATACACATTGTCTAAAAGTACATCCGTAGTATCTAATAGCTTCTTCATCTGGTCGATGCCTTCTGTTTTTAAAGCTTCACTTTTAAATCGACTGTATATCTTATCAACACTTCCTTTTACCATCTCCCTTGGCCTCAAGAAATGCACCCTTTTCTCAATCTTGTCCACCATTTTTGCTAAACTATAGATTTTAGGCAAAATACCAATCAGGTTTTTCTTGGCAAAAAACTTCCCTGCCTCAGATAAAAATTTTTCAATTCCATAATAAGGGGGTTCAATAATAATCATCTGAACATCAAACCCAGCGTCTTTTAAAATCTCATTTTGAAGTGCTCCATAGTATCCAAACCTGCAGGGACCACATCCACCAAACATCACAATTGTATCAGCACCCATTTTAATAGCTTGAATAAAATTTCCTATATTGAGTTTAAAAGGCATACATATAAATTCTGGCGAGTATTCTTTACCAATTTCTAAAGTCTTCCTATTATTTAGTGCCGGAATAACTACTTCAAATCCGAGTTCCTCAAAAAGTGGTTTTGCAACTATATAGAGATTACCCATATGTGGAAATGTAATCTTCATCTTTTTCCCTCCATCCAATCATGTCAATGAAAGCTTCTATTCTTGTCTGAATTCCAACATTTGAGGAATGTTCATCTAAAGTAATGCACAGATAAGGTAAATCCAAGACCTTGCATTTTCTTCTGATCAGTTCTTCTAAAATAGAATCTATACCACAACCGAATGTCATAATTATATAACTCCGTCAAGTTTCAGGTTTTTTTGAGCCCACCAGAAGTATTCATATATATTTTGGGCAGTGGACCAAAAGAAAGGTTTTGGTAAGTCGGATACAATAGTATCAATTGAAATGTAGTTGTATGAAGGATAAAGTGGATTATAACCACCTGACTTTATAAGTTGTAAAATCCTCTTGTTGAGATTATTATCAAAGATAACATAACTGTGCCCTAAAATTAAAATATTTTTCTTCTCTTTTATAGTTAGAGGTAAATACTCAAAAAGATTTCTGCCACTAAAGTTTTTTACAATATTTCTCAATCGTCTTATGTCACTTATAAAATGTCTCCCAAGCTCTACTAAAAACTTGTCTATGCAAGAGATCCCATTTCTTAGGTTGAGCTCTGGTGAAATTATTCTCATGTGATTGTAATGTGCTTTTACCAAGTCAGGAATTCCAATAATTTTAGGACATGAATAGGTTTTGTAGCTGATTGAGGCAAGTCTTGGCAGCAAAAGGATATCAATGTCTGTGTTTTTTACCAGGTATTCAATATGGCCGACGAGCAACTTTGCAGGCATGCAAATTTCTTCTATACTATTTTGTATTCCAAGCTCTACCATCTCGTTTGTTGTAGGTCCAGAGAAGATTGCTTCTGTGCTTGCAGAAATTCTTGAGATAAAATCGGCTAAGAACCTTTCCATTCCCATATAACAAAAGCTATTCGGAATTCCAACCCTCATGGTCTTTCTTCTTTTATTGAGATTGGCTATTTACATATTATCTCCAATTTCGTCTTAAAAAATACAAAAAAATAGAGGCTGTCTAAAAAGATGAGGTGACAGTCTCTTTATTTTTACTGTATTTACATTGTAAGATATTTATGATATAATATCTCAGAAATGATTACATAAGGAGGATTAATATGCCACGCAAACATGATAAAATAGTCTTCAAAGAATATAACCCCAACCAATTAATAATGCCAATCGACCCTGAAGCCTTTATCCCTCAAACTCATCTAGTAAGAGCAATCGATAAAATCATTGATAAAATAGATATCTCAACCATAGTAGAGAAATACAAAGGTGGTGGGACTTCCAGCTACCATCCTTTGATGCTTTTGAAAGTACTTATCTATGCTTACATACAGGGGATATACTCTTCAAGAAAGATAGCAAAAGCACTTCAAGAGAATATAACCTTTATGTGGCTTTCAAAACTTCAAACCCCTGATTTCAGAACTATCAATAGATTCAGAAAAGAGATAATAGGTGATTGCATTGAAGAGATTTTCGCACAAGTTATTGAACTTCTTGTAAAACTGGGGTATGTAAACTTTGAGTATTACTACCTTGACGGGACAAAGATTGAAGCAAATGCGAACAAGTATACATTTGTATGGGCAAGAAGTACAAGAACATACAAAAAGAAATTAAGAGAAAAAGTAAGAGAAATTCTTAATGAAATAGAGAGGATAAATGAGGAAGAAGACAGAATTCTTGGCGAGTTGGATGTCAATTTAGAAGCTGATTATGATAGCCAAGAGCTTGAACAAAAAGTTGAAGAACTCTCCCAAAAGATAGCAGAAGCTAACTTTGGGAGCAAAAGGAAAGAAAGGAGAGTGAAAAAGCTTGTAAAAACTCTCCAAAACAACTGCGTATTAAGACTCAAGAAATATGAGTCTTATGAGCAGATCTTAAATGGCAGGAATAGTTTTTCAAAAACAGACAATGATGCCACATTTATGAGGATGAAGGATGACCATATGAAAAATGGGATGCTAAAACCCGGGTATAATGTACAAATCGGCACACAGAACCGATTTGTCATAGGTTTTAGCATCCACCAAAGTCCCACAGACACTGTCTGTCTAAAGGAACACCTTGAGCTTGTGACGAAGATAACAGGTTTCATGCCAAAGAACATTGTAGCAGACAGTGGCTATGGGTCTGAAGAAAACTACCTTCATCTGAAAGAATGTGGCATAAATAGCTACATTAAGTATAACACATTTGACTTGGAACAGACAAGAAGATTTAAGAAGGATATTTTCAATGTAAGGAACTGGGAGTACATAGCTGAAGAAGATGCATATATTTGTCCTGCTGGTAAGAAGGTGAAATACTTATATCCGAAGATAAGTGCAAATGAGAGAGGATTTGTAAGTTATGAGAAGGTATATCAATGTGAAGATATTTGTAATGGTTGTGAACACAGAGAAAAATGTTATAAAGGTAAGAGATGGAAGAAGAGATTTAGTATAAGACCGAGGTTAGAGAAATTGAAGGAAGAGGTGAGGCAAAGGCTGTTAAGTAGAGAAGGCGAAGAGATTTACGAAAAAAGGAAGATAGAAGTTGAGACAGTATTTGGGATAATAAAGAACAATAAAGGGTTTAGGAGATTCCTGCTCAGGGGTATGAAGGGTGTGAAGCTAAAGTAGAGTTTGGTTTGTATTGCCTATAACATAGAAAGATTGGCGAAGATAATAATAGGGGGTTGGGGCAAAATTGCCAGCCAACCCTCTTGCTTTTTACTGCATAGTTCAATATTAACATTAAATACCATCAAATGCTTGATTTTGGTTATTAAAAATTATTGTTTTTGGACAGCCTCTTGTAAAAGTCACATACATTATTGATAATGCACTGACTACAGTTTGGTTTTCTTGCTTTGCATACAGCTCTTCCATGATAAACCATGAGATTACTAAATATAGTGTACATATCCTGAGGAATTATTTTTCTTAATTCAAACTCTATTTTATCAGGGTCTTCGCTATTTACAAAACCAATTCTGTTTGAAAGTCTCATACAATGTGTATCAACAATTATAGAAGGTACTCCAAAGATGTTTGCCATGATAACATTTGCAGTTTTTCTACCAACACCTTTTAGTGTTGTTAGCTCTTCGATATTGTTTGGCAACATGCCATTGTACTTCTCAATAAGAAGTTTTGCTATTTCTTTTATACTTTTTGCTTTGTTTCTATAAAACCCAACAGATTTTATATCTTTTTCTAACTCTTTTAAATCAGCATTTGCAAAATGCTCAAGTGAAGGGTATTTTTTAAAAAGTGTTGGAGTTATTTTATTTACACGCTCGTCCGTGCTTTGTGCTGCTAAAATTGTTGCTATTAAAAGCTCGTATGGTTTATTATATTCTAAGGTACACTTTGGCTCTGGGTAGAGCTCTAAAAGTTTTTCTATTACGTATATCGCTTTTTGTGTCTTTGTAATCTCTATTCACTCCCTATCTGTTTTTTGAATATCTAAAAATAATTAACAAAGAAGGTACTATTTACAAATGATTATAAGAAAAGCAACAATCTCTGACATACCACACATCTTATCAATCTATAACTATGAAGTCTTAAACTCAACTTCAACATTTGACATTAGTCCTAAGTCTACCGAAGATTTTTTGAAATTATTTGATAGGCACAGTTCAAAATACCCAATTTATGTAGTTGAGGATAACTCAAAGCTCATAGTTGGGTATGGGTATCTCTCTCCTTTTTTCAGAAAAAGAAGGATATTTTCTTACTGCTGAAGATTCTCTATATATCCACCATCTTCACAGAGGAAAAGGTATTGGTAAAACGCTTTTAAAATTTTTAATTGAAAAAGCAAAGGAAAACAAAATCAAGAATATAATTGCCAAAATCTGTGCTGAAAACCAACCAAGCCTCAACCTACACA
The DNA here is from genome assembly GCF_026914285.1 of Caldicellulosiruptor naganoensis. Lineage (NCBI taxonomy): Bacteria > Bacillati > Bacillota > Caldicellulosiruptorales > Caldicellulosiruptoraceae > Caldicellulosiruptor > Caldicellulosiruptor naganoensis. Next base: position 1,271,581 of record NZ_CP113864.1, on the reverse strand, counting down.
AATCCTTAGGATTTGCAGAGGTTGGAAAGCTGTGTCAAGTAGGCTATAAATTCGGTAGATACTTAGATGTGGTCATTTTGTAACTAAGTCTTTGAACTTGCTAAGCGCAATTTTTGAGTTTTCAAACAGCCATTTGACTTCATTGACTTTTAAAGTATAAATCACAATTGAGTATGAAATAGCTCCACAAAATATCTGGATTGCTAAATTTATTGTGCGTGTTAAAAATATATGCGGCGTTTGTATATAAACAAACCTTTTGACAACCGTTATAGTTATTACCATACATATTGAGGCAAAAATTGATTTTAAGAGCACAATAAACGAGTTTTTAAAATTTATCTTACCTATTTTCCTAATTAAACTTCTCAAAAGCAAGAAAACAGAGACATATGCAACAACACTTGTACCCAGAGCCAAGCCTTTGTGCTGCAAAAATCTAACAAGAATTATATTTAATCCAATATTCACAAAAACAGCAATTATTCCGTTTTTCATAGGTGTCAGTGTATCCTGGATTGAATAAAATGTTCTGCTAAGTATATCTCTCACCGCATACCCTAAATACCCTAAGGAAAAAAACATAAGAGCACCACTTGTAAGGTATGTAGACTTTTTATCAAATGCTCCTCTTTCATAGACAACTTGGACTATTTCAGTGTTAAGAATAAAAACTCCAAATGTTATCGGAATCATTATCAAAATTAGGGAGTTAATTGAAAGTATCAAATACTTTTTAAATTCTTCTTTCTGATTACTTGAAAAAAATCGTGATAGATAGGGGTAAATTACTGCTGAGATTGAGGCACTAAAAATACTATAAACCAACCCATTTAATTTCTCAGCATAGTTTAAAGCTGAAATACTTCCTTCTTGTAAATACGAAGCTAAGTATCTATCCACAAAAGAGTTTAACGAAATCACAGAAGAACCTATAAAAACTGGTAATACAAGTTTAAACATCTTTTGTATATACTCGTCCTTTATATTAAAATCAACTTCCAACTTAAAACCTTTTTTCTTGGCAAACGGAATTTGAAATAAAACCATCGAAAAATATCCTAAAACAAAGGCAGTTGCAACAGCGGAGATATCAAGAAAATCTTTGAGAAAGATTGAAAAAATGATTATCGCATTAAAAGGCAATCCTACCAATACCGGAACAACAAAGTTTTCATTTGATTGAAGAAAAGCCTGAAAGATATAATTTGCTCCCAAAAAGATTATATAAAAAAATGTTATTTGCATAAGGGAAGATGTAAGTACTTTTCTTTGCAAATCAAATCCTCTAAATATCAAATCAACTATAAAAGGTGAAAATATACAACCCACAACTGCAATAAAAAGAGCACAAGTCGAAATTAAAAAAAGAGACTTATTTACAAACTTGTTTGCCTTCTCTTTACCTTCTTTTACTACTATTTCATTATAAATTGGAATAAACGTTGTTGAAAACGAAGCTAGAATACTTGCAAAAAAAACGCCCGGCAGCAGCTGGGCAGCAATTAGCGAATCCAATTTATAACTTGTTCCGTAAACCGCACCTAATACAACCTCGCGCAAAAATCCAAATATCTTGGAAAGAATTGTTGCTAACACTACTAAAAAAGTAGCTTTTGTAATTTTCTTTGTATTGTCAGACATTCAAGACCGCCTTTCTTTGCTTTATATAAACTTGTCCAATTTCTTTTCTTTTAGCATTTCAACAATCTTTTTAACATCCTGAGCTCTATTCTTTGCACAAACCAAAACAGCATCCTCTGTCTCTGCAATAATAACATCCGATACATTGATTGTGGCAATGAGCCTGTTATTTCCATAGATTATGCAGTCACGTGTATCTATACCAACATGAAGTGCCTTGACAATATTTCCATCCTCATCTGGTGGGAAGATTGCACCTAATGAATCCCATGAACCTACGTCATTCCATCCAAAGTCTCCCGGTACAACCACAACCTCATCAGCTCTTTCCATTATACCATAGTCAATAGAGATATCCTGCAGGCTTGGATATATTTCACTCACATATTTAAACTCATCTTCTGTCCATAGACATTCATAGACAGAATAAAACTTGTTGTATATTCTTGGCAAAAACCTATTAAAGTTTTGGATAATTGTATCAAGTCTCCACACAAACATACCGCTGTTCCAAAGATAATTACCACTTTTTATATAAGCCTTTGCCTTGTCAAATGAGGGTTTTTCAACAAATTCCAAAACATCATATGCTTTATGGTCATACTTGTCATGAGAGTCTTTATCAAATTTAATATACCCATATCCAGTTGAAGGGAAGGTTGGATTTATTCCAATTGTTATTAATTTATCAGTCTTCTCTGCAATTTCAATACAAGTATTTAGAACTTCAGCAAACCCCTCGTTGTCCTTTATATAATGGTCAGAAGGAAATACACACATTATTCCATCTTTATGTAATTTTTTAATCTTGAGTGCTGCGTATAAAATGCACGCAGCTGTATTTCTACCTATTGGCTCATAGATGATGTTGTTCCTATCAACCTCGCTATCTAAAACCTTTTCTATCATTTCTTTTTGGTTTATATTTGTCACAACAAATATATTTTTCTTTGGAATTATCTTCGAAATTCTATCAATTGTCTCATTGATTAATATGTCATTCCCAGAGAGGTTTAAAAATTGCTTGGGCGATGAACTCCTTGACAAAGGCCAGAACCTTGTGCCACCACCACCTGCCATAACTACTGCGAACTTTTGCATTTTTAAACCCCTCCTTGTAAACAGAGTAATAAAGTTATCAACATTTATATTATACAATATTTTTCAGCTTTTAAACAGGGAAAAGTCAAAATAGAGGCGGAAGGGCATTTATCTTCTTCTTTCTTCTAATCTCTTGAATATATCTGTCCAATCCAAATCAAAATACGAAAGCAGAACACTCAAATGATAAATAAGGTCACTTACTTCATATATTATCTCTTGTTTTGATTCATTTTTTGCTCCAATTACCACCTCAGTAGCCTCTTCTCCTACTTTCTTAAGTATCTTGTCGAGACCTTTTTCAAACAAATAACAGGTATATGAACCTTCAACCTTGTTTTTCTTTCTGTCATTGATTGTCTCGATTAATCTAAAGAGAATATCAGCCTCACCTTTCTTATCCTGACCAAAAATGTTTGTAAAAAAGCAGCTTCTGTTGCCTGTATGGCACGCAACCCCTGTTTGTTCAACAAGTGCTAATATAACATCTCCATCACAGTCAATATACAATGCTTTTACCTTTTGAAAATTTCCTGATGTCTCACCCTTTTTCCATATTTTGTTCCTACTTCTGCTAAAATAGTGCATATATCCAGTTTGAATTGTAAGTTTTATACTCTCTTGGTTCATGTAAGCCAACATCAAAACCTCGTTTGATTTGAAATCCTGAACAACAACGGGAATAAGACCGTTTTGGTCAAACTTGAGTGCTGATAAATCCAACATTTTATGTTCTCACCTCAATATTATAATTTTTCAAAAACTGCTTCAAATCACTAATCAAAATCTCACCAAAGTGGAAAATTGATGCAGCTAATGCTGCATCAGCACCTACTTTAAAGATTTCTAAAAAGTGCTCAGGTTTGCCAGCGCCGCCTGATGCAATAACAGGAATATTGACCTCAGAACATATAGCTTGTGTCAACTCTAAATCATAACCAGCTTTTGTCCCATCTCTGTCCATTGAAGTTAAAAGAATCTCACCTGCTCCCCTCCTTTCAACCTCTTTTGCCCACTCTATAGCATCAAGCCCTGTGTCAATCCTACCACCGTTTATATACACGTGAAAACCGTCTTTGTGTCTTTTTGCATCTATTGCAACAACAATACACTGAGAACCAAAAATTTTGGCAGACTTTTCTATCAAATCAGGATTCTTTACTGCTGCTGAGTTTATTGACACTTTATCAGCCCCAGCTAACAGTAGATTTCGTATGTCCTCTATATCTCTTACACCACCGCCTACTGTAAAGGGAATGAATACTTTTTCAGCAACCTTTTTGACAACCTCAATCATTATATTCCTCTCTTCATGTGAAGCTGTGATGTCTAAAAATACAAGCTCATCTGCACCAAGCTGATTGTACTTTTGAGCACATTCAACAGGATCTCCTGCATCAACAAGGTTTACAAAGTTTATACCTTTTACCACTCTTCCTCTGTCAACGTCAAGGCATGGAATAATTCTTTTTGCAACCATAAACCATCTTCTCCTTCTTTATTGCCTTATTATATTATATTTACTATCTCTTTTAGCTTAATGTGACCAGTATAAAGAGCCTTGCCTATAATTACACCGTCAACACCAATATCTTTTAGTCGCAAAACATCATCCTTAGAGGAAATTCCACCTGACGAAATTAAAAATCCACCAAATAGGCTTCGAATATACTTTGCAGCTTCAAAGTTATGCCCTTTTAACATTCCATCTGTTTTTATATCAGTGTATATAAGTCTTTGAAAACCGAGACTTTTAATACGTAGAATTCCTTCTTCTACTGAAATTTTTGTTGACTCTTGCCAGCCAGAAAGTTTTAAATATCCATCTTCAAAGTCAAGTGAAGCTATAAACCTTTCACTTCCAAATTTTTCCAAGACATTTTCAACAAATTCGGAATTTTTGAAAATAATAGAACCCAAAATGATGTAGTCAATTCCTACCAAAAAGTAATTATTTATTGTCTTCTCATCTCTTATGCCACCACCACATTCTACAGTCAAACTTGTACTTTCTTTTATTCTCTTTATTACTTCAAAATTAACGGGATTTCCCCTCTTTGCACCATCTAAATCAACCACGTGAAGATATTTTGCACCCTCTTTTTCAAAGGACATTGCCTGCTGCACAGGGTCTGAGTTGTATTCTTGTACTCTATTATAGTCTCCTTGAGAAAGCCTTACACACCTACCACCAATTATGTCTATTGCAGGTATTATAATCATATCAATCCCCCGAAATTTCTCAAGATTTCAAGCCCAACCTCACCACTTTTTTCTGGATGAAATTGGGTTGCAAAGATATTTTCTTTTTCTATAGAAGAGTCAAACTCTATTCCATGTTCACACGTAGATGAAACAATTTCTTTATCCTTGTTGTCAACATAGAATGAGTGAACAAAATACACATACTGTCCATCTAAGCCTTTTAAGAGCTTTGATGTTTCCTTTACTTTTATTTTATTCCATCCCATGTGAGGAATCTTAATATTCTGTTTCTGTGGGAACTTTTTTACATCTCCGCTTAACACCTTTAGTCCTTCGCAATTCCCTTCTTCACTAAAGTCATAAAGAAGTTGATATCCCAAACATATACCAAGGAAAATTGCGTCATTTAACTTTTTTTTCAAAATCTCAATTAAACCCAGTTTTTCAAGGTTTTTGTAAGCTACGTCAAATGCACCTACCCCTGGCAAAACTATTGCATCATGTTTTTCAATTTCCTCTTTGCTTGATGTAATAATGGGAAAAAATCCCAAATACTCAAATGCTTTTTCTACACTTCTCAAGTTACCCATCCCATAGTCTATTATGCATATCCTTTTCAAATTCACAGCACTCCTTTTGATGATGGTATTTTATCGTCTACAATTGTACAAGCATCTTTCAAAACCCTGCCAAAAGCTTTAAAAATAGCCTCACAAACATGGTGGTCATTTTCACCTGATATCTTTTTTATATGAAGAGTAACCTTGGCAGAAGAAACAAACGCCCTGAAAAACTCAATCACCATTTGAGAGGTCATTTCACCAAGTTTCGGGAGTTTAAAATCCACATCAAAAGTCAAATAAGGTCTTCCAGATATATCAATAGCAACCATTATAAGTGCTTCATCCATAGGTAGAATTGCATGAGAGTATCTTTTTATACCCCTTTTGTCTGAAAGGGCTTTTAAAAATGCTTGTCCTAACACTATTCCAACATCCTCAATGGTGTGGTGGTCATCAATGTAAAGGTCACCTTTTGCCTCAATCTGGATATCAAATTTACCATGATGGGAAAATAGCTGGAGCATGTGATCAAAAAAACCTACCCCTGTCGAGATTTTGTATTCTCCTTGACCGTCGATGTTCAAAATTATCTTGACATCTGTTTCTTTAGTTTTTCTTTGTACTTCAGCAATGCGCGCGTTCATGTTTATTTACCTCTCTTGTAATTAATAAGACTTTCTAATATTATATCATTGTCCTTAGGTTTACCCAATGTAATTCTTAAAAGTTTTTTCATGCCTATATCAAATTTCTTAACTAAAATTTTCTTACTTTTTAGATAATCAAAGATGTAATCAATCTCATCATCTACTATTGATATAAAGTTTGCTTGAGATGGTAAAACAAAGTAAAAATCTTCTAAGCACTTTGTCATTCTTACCCTCTCGCTTTTTATGAGGTCAATGTTGCTTTTTAATTTATCAAGATTCCTCAACAAACTTATCGCAATTTGTTGTGAGAGTATATTCACATTATAGGGAGGCTTTACCTTATGTAAATTTTCAATAACCTTTTCATTTGCAATTGCATACCCACACCTTATCCCTGCAAATCCTATCTTAGAAAATGTCTTTAACAATATTACATTTTTTTCCTGGAGAGCTAAGTCTAAGTAATTAATATCACAATATTCACCATATGCGTTGTCAATTACAATTAATCTTTCCGGAAAGGATTCTGCAATCAGTTTGAGCTTTTCATACTCTAATGCTACACCGGTTGGGTTGTTGGGTGTATCAATGAAAATTACTTTAATTTTGTCATTTTGACTTATCTTTTCAATAACCTCGTCAGCATTAATTTCCCAATTTTGTGTAATGTCTAAAAAACTATGGTTTACATCAAATAGCTCAGCGGTAATCTTATACATAGCAAATGATGGATAGAGCGTGAAGATAAAATCATCCTTATCACAAGCTGCCTGGATAATGAGCTGGATGATCTGGTCCGAGCCGTTTCCTATTATAAAGTTTTCTTCTTTAAGGCCGTAAAACTTTGCAAGCTCTTGTTTTAAAGGCTGAGAATTTATCTCAGGATAAAAACACAAGTTTCTTACATTTTTCTTCAAAACGTCGGTTATAAGAACCTCTAAATCTTCAGGATAGTCTAAAAGGTTTTCGTTTGCATCTGCCTTTACAATATATTCAAAAACAGGAGTTGAGTAGTTTGAAAAATTTTGTAGTTTACTTCTGAACATCTTCCAACCTCACTTTCAAAGAGTTTGCGTGGAATAAAAACCTCTCTTTTTCTGCCATCTCAATTGCAAATGGAGCATCTTTGAAAAACTGTTCCTTTGAATATTTTATCACACTAATTCTCTTAACAAAGTCATATACACCAAGAGGTGAGAAAAATCGTGCAGTACCAGATGTAGGCAAAACATGGTTTGGACCTGCGATATAGTCACCAATTGGCTCAGGTGAAAATTCTCCAACGAAGATTGCACCTGCATTCTTTATTTTAAAGATTAAGTCTTCAGGTTCTTTGCAACAAAGCTCTAAGTGTTCAGGACAAATCATATTTGCAATCTGGGTTGCCTCCTCTAAGTCCTCAATTATTACTATTGCACCATTTTTTTCAATGGACTGAGAAGCTATCGGATTTGGATTTGCTTTTAACATTCCATTTATGTTTTCAACTACCTCAAAAGCAAGTTCTTTAGAAGTTGTAATTAAAATGCACCTTGCCATTGTGTCATGTTCTGCCTGAGATAACAAATCAGCTGCAACATACTTTGGATTTGCAGAGCTATCAGCAATAATCAAAACCTCGCTCGGACCTGCAATCGAATCAATGTCTACAACTCCAAAGAGGAGCTTTTTGGCAATGGCCACATAAATGTTCCCCGGTCCAACAATCTTGTCTACCTTTGGTATAAGCTCTGTCCCTATCGCGAGTGCAGCAATTGCTTGAGCTCCCCCAACTTTAAAAATTTTATTTATACCGCATATTTTAGCTGCTGCCAAGGTATACTTATTTACTTTTTTTTCTTTGTCTGGAGGAGTTACCATGATTATCTCCTTCACACCTGCTACTTTGGCAGGAATAGAATTCATCAAAACAGTTGATGGGTATGAACCATTGCCACCTGGTACATATATCCCAACTCTCTCTAAAGGTCTTATTATCTGCCCTAAGACTGAATCTTCTTTTGTATAAAGCCAAGTTTCTTCTTTTTGTTTTAAATGATACTGATAGATGTTTTCATATGCTATTTTCAATGCTTCTATAAATTTTGGTTCTTCCTCTTGGCACTCAAAATAAGCTTCTTCAATCTCATCTTCTTTAACAAGCAAATCTACAGGTTCCATCTCTTTACAGTCAAAAAGCCTCGTATACTCTAAAACTGCTTCATCTTTTCTAGAACTCACATCTGCAATTATTTTTTTCACTTTTTTTTCTATTTCTTCGACTACTCCATAACCAATGAAACTAATAGTCTCTAAGTATCTTTCCAATTCTTTCTTGTTTTCTATTATCCTCACTGCATTATCATCCTTTCTAAGTGATTTATAATTTCTTCTATCTCATTCTTTAGTTTCAGACTCGCTCTGTTTATAATCAAGCGTGCGCTTATATCATAGAGCTTTTCATAGACCTCAAGCCCATTTTCTCTGAGAGTTCTCCCACTTTCGACAATGTCAACTATCATATCAGAAAGTCCTAAAATAGGTGCAAGCTCGACAGAACCATTTAGTTTTATTATTTGAACATCCTCATCAAGGACATTCTCAAAATACTCTTTTGTTATATTAGGAAATTTTGTTGCTATCGTTTTTTCTGGTTTATTCAAAAGTTCTTCTTTCATACCTTTCGGACCTGCCAATGCAATAAAACACTTTCCTATCCCTAAGTCCAAAAGTTCATAAACTTTTTTACCCTGCTCAAGTAAAACATCTTTGCCTACAATTCCTATGTCAGCAATGCCATATTCCACGTAAGTTGGAACATCAAAAGGTTTTACCATCAAAAAACGCATATTATTATTCTCATCTTCAATTACAAGCTTTCTTGTCTCTTGCATAATATTGATACATGTGAGAGAAGATTTTATAAAAAGCTCTGCAGCCTCCTGTGCTAATCTTCCTTTTGGTAGTGCTATTGTTATCATCTTTATTCCTCCACTAAAAATCTTTTTATACCCTCTTCACAGACATAATAAAATTCATCTATTTTAAGTCCTTTAGCAATACGAGCAGCTTTTTGAAGGTCTATTGGCTCACTATAAAAGTAAACTTCATTTTCAAATTTCAAAAGCTCTCTTATTGCCACTTCAAAAAATCCTTTACTGTAGAACATTGCAGATTTGTAAAAACTTATTTTCAAATCGGTATTCTTTAAAAGCCACTTTACCAGCCTGTCAACTCCCAGTGCAAAACCAATAGCATAGAGCTTTTTACCAAACTTTTCGCATAAATTATCGTACCTTCCGCCATTTAGTATTGGATATCCTAACTTTGGAAGATAACCAGAGAATATTATACCTGTATAGTAATTTAAATGTTTTACCATACCAAAATCAACAGAAATGTATTTTTCATATCCTAATTTACTCATTTTTTCGTATATCTCTTTTAATCTATCTATTGCAGACTTTGATATTTCATTTTTAGCAAAATTATAAGCTTCATCTATTTTATCTTTTTTACCATAAAGTTTGGTAAGATTTCTAAAAATATCTATGACCTTTTCTGAAATTCCTTTTTTAATAAGAAAATTTTCTATTCCAATATAATCCTTTTTGTCTACTAATTTACATAGCATCTCAGAAGAAAAGTCATCTATTCCATAATCAGTTGTTATCCCTTTGAAAAAGTTAACTTCTCCAATGTCAATTGTGAAATTATCAAATCCAAGCTGCAAAAGACTCTCAACTGCTAAAATCAATACTTCTAAATCTATATAGATACTGTCTGATATATGAAAGTTTTCTATCCCTGCCTGAAAAAATTCTCTCAAATCTCCAGCATCATGCTGTAGAAATTGGTAAGCTCTTCCAAAATAACAATATTTAATCGGGTAAATCTCCTCAAATCTTTTAGCTGCAATCTCGGCTACTTTTGGTGTAAATTCGTTTCTTAATGCTATTATACTTCCATCAGCATCCATAAATTTTATTGTATTTTGCCCATCCAAACTTTTCGATTTTTCATAATCTTCAAAGGTAGAAGGTTCTACTAGTTGATATCCAAATTTTACAAATAATGATAAAGTCTTTTTTCTTATTTGCTCTAAAAGGTTAGCTGGTAATGGATAGTAATCCACGAATTTTTTATTCATCTTTTTCTTCCCTTCTTTACTTTATCATGATGAAGTGATAAACAGATATCACGATATATTATATTACACACATTAAAAAAATGCAATAAAAAAGTGGAGCATAAAAACTGCTCCACTTTTTCTACCTTTTGTCCATTACATCAGCCTTTTACCCTTAAGTTGCTTTTCAATGGCAACAAATAAAGGAAGACCCAAAACATATGTGGCAATTGCCTCACCCGTCCCAATAGATAGCATTGTAAAAAGATATCTTAAAACAGGATTTAAATGCTTCAACCATTCTATTTTAAGACTGTCAATAAAATAATACCAAATGTAACTTGAAACAACTACAGCATTTACAATTATTGTTGGCAGAGGCAAAAGTATCTTTTTTCTAATTTTAGTTGTTATTATAGCAGCAACTAAAGTTGCTAAAGAACCAAATATGACGTCATATATACCTGTTATATTAATCATCATTCCATATAGATTTGCTAAAAAGCAGCCTATAAAAAGTCCAACTGTTGCAGATACTGGCATTAAAGCTGGCAAAAGTGTCAAAGCCTCTGAAATTCTCACCTGAATAGGTCCATATGATATCGCAGGCAAAAACGATGTCAAAACAAAATAAAGCGCAGCAATAAGTCCTGATCTTGCAATAACTTGCAGATTAAGCTTTTTCATAAATTTGTATCCTCCTACTTTGTTTCCCAATCATGTTTGTGCATTCCTGTTATTTTATAAACTACCCATTCAGCAATGTTTGTAGAATGATCTGCAATTCTTTCCAAGTACTTTATAACAAGTAAGAACTGTACACACTGTGGAACAGCATCTGAATTTGTCTTCATTATCTGTTCCAACTCATCTATCAAGTTTTGATACATCTGGTCTACAATGTCATCCTTTTTTACAACAGATTTAGCAAGTTCTACATCAGAATTCACGTAAGAGTCAAGAGCATCTTTTAGCATCGAACGAGTGATTTCTGCCATTTTTGGAATGTCAACAAGAGGCTTTATATACGGCTCTTTTGCAAGCTTTATTGTTATCTGTGAGATATCCTCTGCATGGTCTGCAATCCTTTCAATATCTGTGGCAATCCTCATCGCAGTGATGATGAGTCTCAAATCACTTGCAAGAGGCTGCTGGGTAGCAATTACAATAGCGCACTTTTTTTCTATCTCTTCAGTGAGAGCGTCTATCTTGTCATCATTTTCAATGATTTTTTGAGCAAGCTCAATATCCTTGGTTTTTAGTGCATAAATTGCTTTGTCAATCGCTTCTTCTGCCATTGCACCCATTTTTAGTATGTCTAAGTGTATTTCTTTCAGTTCATTTTCAAAGGTAGGTCTCGTCATTTTTAAAAATCACCTCTCATCTTTTTTAATTTAACCTTCATCCGAATCTACCTGTGATGTAATCTTCGGTTCTCTTGTCTCTTGGTGTGTTGAAAATTGTAATAGTTTTATCGTATTCGATAAGCTCACCATTTAAGAAAAATCCTGTCCAGTCAGATATCCTTGCTGCTTGTTGCATGTTGTGAGTTACTATTACAATTGTGTAATTCTTCTTGAGCTCCTCTAAAAGCTCCTCTATCTTCAAAGTGGAAATTGGGTCAAGCGCAGATGTTGGCTCGTCAAGCAAAATTACTTCAGGTTCTACTGCCAAAACCCTTGCAATGCAAAGTCTTTGTTGTTGACCTCCTGAGAGAGAAAATGCACTTTTTTTAAGTCTATCTTTCACCTCTTCCCAAAGATATGCTTTCCTCAAACTGCTTTCTACAATCTCATCAAGCATCTCTTTTTTCTTAATTCCATGTATTCTGGGACCATATGCTACATTGTCATATATGCTCATCGGAAAAGGATTTGGTTTTTGAAACACCATACCTATCTTTTTTCTAAGGGTTATAACATCTATATCTTTGTAAATATTTTTGTTTTCAAAATAAACCTTCCCTTCTATTCTTACATTTTCAATAAGGTCATTCATTCGATTTAACGTTCTCAAAAACGTAGATTTCCCACAACCAGACGGACCGATCAGTGCTGTTATGGATTTTTCATTTATCTTTATGTTTATGTTCTTAAGAGCATGATTGTCTCCATAGTATAGATTTAAATCTTTTGTTTCTATAATCACCATCTCAAAACAACCTCTCCCTACCCATTTTAATACTACAACTTATAGATTATACACTTTTAATCTTAAAATTTTATTTAATGTATGTTAAAACTGTGTTAAATATTATATAATATTCTTTGTGCGATGTAAAAGCTTTTTATACTATTCTTCTCATTGAAGCAATGAGAGCTTTTTATTAAAATGAACTTTGGGACGAAACTTTAAAAAGGGGTTGTGAAGGAATTTGGAGTATTATACCAAAAGAAAACCAATTTTTTGTTCTCCTAAACAATGCAATTGAAAATGTTTACCAGTCAGCGGTTGTGTTAAATCAACTTCTTAGTAACCTTTCAAATATGAACAAATACATTACTGAACTTGAAAAAGCTGAAAATAGAGGTGATGATATTACACATTAAATAATTGAACTTCTCAACAGAACCTTCATTGCTCCTCTTGATAGAGAGGATTTATTTGCAATCATAAAAGAAATTGACAACATTGTTGATGCACTTGAAACTGTTGCACATAGATTCGAAATATATGGCGTAGAACAAATTAAACCAGAAGCAAAAATTCTATCCGAAATGATAATCAATTGTACAAAGGAACTAAAGAGTGTTGTTGAAAACCTGAAAGACTCAAAAAATACCAAACTTATTAAAGAAAAGATAATTGAAGTGAATAGAATTGAGGATGAAGGTGATATAGTCTACAGGAATGCAATAAAGAAACTTTTTTCAGAAAATAGGGACAAGCCTATTGAGGTAATAATTTGGAAAGAAATATTCGGATTTCTGGAAGACACCTTAGATGCCTGTGAAGACGTTGCAAATGTAATAGAAGGAGTTGTGACAAAAAATGCATAGTATTCCACTCAATCTTCTTTTTATAATCATCTTAGCCTTGACATTTGATTTTGTAAACGGTTTTCATGACACAGCAAACGCTATTGCAACATCTGTTTCAACCCGCGTTTTGACGCCAAGGACTGCAATATTCATGTCAGCAGTTTTTAATTTTTTTGGTGCAATGATTAACACAGAGGTTGCAAAGACTATAGGGCATGGAATAGTTGACCCAAAGTTTGTTACTGAATACCTTGTTCTTGCAGCTGTTATAGCAGCAATTGTGTGGGATTTGATTACATGGTGGTGGGGAATACCTTCATCTTCATCACATGCAATAATAGGTGGCTTAATTGGCGCTGCGATTGTCACAACAAAATCACTTTCTGATATAAACTGGATAGGATTTGTTAAAAAGATAGTGCTACCTCTTGTTATTTAACCTGTGCTGGGCTTTGTTTTTGAATATGTATTTATGACCATAGTATTTGCAAAGGTTCATCCTACTGTTGTTAATAAATACTTCTCTAAACTACAGATAATATCCGCAATGCGGATGGCGTATAGCCATGGTTCAAACGATGAACAAAAATCAATGGGGATAATTACAATGGCACTTGTGAGTGCAGGAATTTTAAATAACTTTGTAGTACCTGAGTGGGTAAAATTCGCATGTGCATTTGCAATGGCACTTGGTACCTCTTTTGGAGGGTGGAGAATAATCAAAACTATGGGAGTAAAGATAATAAAATTAGCACCAATAAATGGTTTTGCCGCAGAGACAGGAGCAGCACTTACAATCCAGTTTGCAACACATATTGGAGCACCTGTTTCTACAACCCATGTAATTTCATCTTCTATTATGGGTGTTGGTGCATGTAAAAATTCTCAGCAGTAAGATGGGGAATTGCAAAGAATATTGTTATTGCATGGATTTTAACAATTCCAATGTGTAGCTTTATTGGTGGCTTAATGGCATGGGTTATCAATTTAATTGTTTAGAATTGAAAACCGCAAAAAGGAGCTGTCTTACTTTTTTGGCAGCTTCCTTTTATATTACAATTGTAAATTCGCTTCCTTTACCAACTTCACTATTGACATATATTTTTCCGTTGTAAAGTTCAACTATATGCTTGACTATTGAAAGCCCCAAACCAGTCCCACCAACTTTTCGTGAACGACCTTTGTCTACTCTATAAAATCTTTCAAAAATTCTATCTATTTCGTTTTGCGGAATACCAATACCTGTATCTTTTACTTTTATAAGTATTTTGTCAGCTGATTTTTCAACTATTATGAAAACTTCCCCACCTTCTTTATTATATATGATTGCATTGTCTATCAGGTTTATAAAGAGCTGTTTTAACCAATCCCTGTACATTTTTATCTTAAGCTCGCTATCTACATCAAGATGTATCTTTATATCTTTGCTTTCAGCTTTAAGCTTCAAAAGCTGCACACATTCATCTACAACATCTTTTATATTTACTTCTTCTTCTTCTTCTTCGTTAATCTCTATCTTTGCATTTTCTATCTCAGAAAGATACAATAAATCGTTTATTAAACGAACAAGCCTTTCAACCTCAACTTCAATGATGTTTAGAAATTTCATAGCCACATCTTTGTCTTCAATTGCTCCATCTCTGAGTGTCTCCACAAATCCTTTTATAGAAGTCAGCGGTGTCTTCAGTTCGTGTGAGACATTTGCAACAAAATCAGACCTCATTTTTTCGAGTTTTTTAATAATAGTAATATCACTCACAATCAACAATATACCTTCTTTATTCTCCTCATATTTGATTCTTTTTTTAGTCACTTTCAGAATCTTGTTTTGACCATCAATTACTACATCAAATTCTTTTTCAAAAATTATTTCGTCGTATAAAAATTCAAAAAGTTCATAAATTCGAATGCATTCAAGTAAACTATCTCCAATTTTAAGCTTTGTTGCAAATATTTTTTCAGCCTGCTGGTTAAACATAATGATACGCTTTTTGTTATCAAAAAAAATTATTCCAACTTCGATAGAGTTGAGCAAAGAACTAAACCTACAATTTAGACTATTTACCTCATTAATTTTTTCTTCTAAAAGTTGGTACAGCCTTGTAAAACTGAGACTAAGCCATTTCAAATCCTCTTCTTCTTCAAACTCAGTTATGGCAAATTTCTTTAAAGCTTGTGTAATAAGAGAAATTAAATCTTTGAGAGGTTGATATAAAAGCGATGATACGCCAATTATCAGAATTAATCCTAAGACTATACAAATAAATGCAAATTTTAATGTTTGAATTAAAGCTCTTTTTAAAATTACATCAGTTTTGTCAAGCAATACTGAAACACGTATAAATATGGGATTATTATTAATTTCTACTTTCTTTGCTGCGTAGAAAAAAAAACTTTTTAGCGTTTTGCTCTTTTGTATCGAAAAACAAATCTCACCAAGCTTTTCATTTGCCTGTACAATCTCTGGTCTTTTTAAGTGATTTTCCATCTTATCTTTATCTGCTTCAGAATCATAAAGCACAGTTCCATCATTATTAACAATTGTAACTCTAAAAAAGCCTTTTTTGTACACTTTATCTAAAAGTTGAATACCAAAATTATTTATATATCTCTCAATCTCCTCTATCATAAACTCAAGCTGTCTTTTGTTCTCTTCAAGGTATATATTCTTATATACCTCATACGAGAAAACTCCCTGCAGAAAGCTTATAATTACTATAACTAAAATGGTATAAGCCAATATTTTTGTTCTCATTTCTTACTCCGACCCTTCTCTCAACCTGTAGCCAACTCCTCTTACCGTCTCAATGTACCGTGGATTTTTCTCATCGTCCTCAAGCTTTTTTCTTAGAAATCTTATATGCACATCAACTGTTCGAGTATCACCGTCAAATTCATATCCCCATACCCTTTGCAAAATGAAATCTCTATCCAAAACCCTTCCTCTGTTCTCTATCAACAGCTTTAAAAGCTCAAATTCCTTAAAAGAAAGAGCAATTTCCTTATTGTTCTTTTTTACGCTTCTTCTTGTTAAATCTACCTCAACATCACCAAACCTGATCTTCTCTTCTGCATCAGGCTTTAGGCTCTCAATCCTTCTAAAAAGCGCCTTTACTCTTACAACAAGTTCCTTTACACTAAAAGGCTTTGTTATATAATCATCAGCACCAAGTTCGAGGCCTAATATTTTATCAATCTCTTCTGACCTTGCAGAAAGCAAAATTACAGGAAGATTTCTTGTTTCTTTATTAAACCTAATCTCTTTTAAAACTTCATAACCATCTTTATCACTCATCATTATATCAAGGATTACAAGGTCAATCTTATTGTTTCTGATAATATCCAAGGCTGCGTTGCCATTTTCAGCTTCAAAAGTAGTATATCCTTCTTTATGAAGATTGAATCTAATTAGTTCCACAATATGAGGTTCGTCATCTACAATCAAAATATTTTTCATCATCTCACCATCCTCATAATAGCAACCATACTACCTAATTTCTCTGGAGTCCTAAAGTCTCTTCTATATGAAAAGAATAAATCTTCATTTTCATAAGTACACATTTCAGATATTATAATTTGTTCTTTTTTTACTCCACTTTCTAATAAATCCCTCTCAATAGATTTTTTTAAATCTACATAAAATCTCTCCTTGTTAGACATACAAATATCACCAGAAAACTCTTTTAAAAAAGCATCATATACATCTTTTCCTACCTCGAAATGATTTTTGCAAATCCCTGGTCCAATTGCTACAATGAGATTTGAAATGTTGCATCCAAATTTGAAATTTAGCACTTCTAACGCTTTTTTTGTTATATGCTGTAAGGTTCCCCTCCAACCAGAGTGTAGAAGCGAAATTATTCTCTTCTCTTGGTCAAAAATGTAAACTGGAATACAGTCTGCATGAAAGGTCATAAGCGTAATGTCACTTTTTAGTGTTATAAGTCCATCAGCTTCTATTTCTTGATTATACGCAAAAAAGTCAAATCCTTTTTCAACAACTATTATATCATTTTTATGTACCTGTTTTGCATAGTAAATATTTCTATGGTCAACTCCCAAATTCTTAAAGAGGACAAGAAAATTATTGTCAATTTCCTCCTTCGACCTTGCCCATTTATAACTCAGATTAAAATCATCTGAACCAAGATATCTTCTTGTTGTAAAAAATGCCTCTACACCATATGGCTTAAGTTCAGAAATTCTGATAATTTCAAGACCATTTATACATATCTTTTCAAAGGCCATTTTCATCCTCCAGTTGAAATTAAAAAAATAGCAACCTGCAAAGAGGTTGCCTTTAACTTTTCTTAGGTACCTTTTCCCAATCTTTTAAGAATCTCTCTATACCTACGTCAGTTAGTGCATGTTTTGTCATCTGCTCAAGTACCTTAAATGGAACAGTTGCAATATCTGCTCCTGCTTTTGCAGCCTCAATCACATGAATAGGATGTCTTATACTTGCAGCAATTATCTCTGTTTTTATGTCTGGATAATTTCTAAATATCTGAACTATCTCTTTGATAAGCTCAATTCCATTTTGGCCTATGTCATCAAGTCTTCCCACAAATGGAGAGACATATGTTGCTCCAGCCTTTGCTGCCAAAAGTGCTTGAGCTGCTGAGAAAATAAGTGTGACATTTGTCTTTATACCCTCTTTTGACAACACTGATACAGCCTTGAGCCCTTCTGCTGTCATTGGAATCTTAATAACAATATTTTTGTGAATCTTTGCTAAGTCTCTTGCCTCTTCAATCATGTCTTCAGCCTTGAGTGAAATAACTTCTGCTGAGATTGGACCATCTACAATTGAACAGATCTCATTTACAACCTCTTTAAAATCTCTACCTTCTTTTGCAATCAAGGATGGATTTGTCGTAACACCACAAATTATTCCCCAAGAGTAAGCTTCTTTTATCTCATTTATATTAGCGGTGTCAATAAATAGTTTCATCTTGAGCTAACACCTCTCTTAAAATTTTTTCGACTATTATTTTATACCAATTGCTATATAATTACAATAACTAAAAAATGCTTTTAAGATATGTCCTTGCAGGACCCACTAAATACAAAGACCCACAAATTAAAATGGCTGAATCT
This sequence comes from Caldicellulosiruptor naganoensis, assembly GCF_026914285.1. Lineage (NCBI taxonomy): Bacteria > Bacillati > Bacillota > Caldicellulosiruptorales > Caldicellulosiruptoraceae > Caldicellulosiruptor > Caldicellulosiruptor naganoensis. The sequence goes on along the minus strand of NZ_CP113864.1, from coordinate 1,253,229 downwards.
TCTTTTGCTTTTTCCAAGCTTATGTTAATTGCCTCCCTGAAATCTTCAATAAATTTAAATTGGTAATTCATAGCAACTTCCTTCGCCTCAGTAGTCGAAAAAGCCCTTTTTTGATATGGCACCAGTGTAAATATAACATCCGATGTTATCTCTTTTATCAAAGAAAGCATACTTTGATACTCTTTATCCTTGAGCACTCCTACCACAATACTAATTTTTTTTCCTTTTAGATACTGCTTACAGTTTTCAACAAGTGCCTTCATTCCATCCACATTGTGAGCGCCATCTAATATCACAAGAGGGGCTTTTGAGATAATTTCAAATCTGCCATTCCATTTAGTATTTAAAAGCCCTACCACAAGAGCATCAATACCTATATTAAACCTTTCGCTTAAATATTCAAATGCATATACACAGTTTAGAGCATTTTCAACCTGATGTTCACCTAAAAGCTTAATTTCGAGATTTTTATATATACCTCTTGGAGTAATACAATCAAATACAACTCCGTCAAGAGTGTTGCTTATAATCTTATAATCACTTTTTACTTCAATTAATTTAGCATTCTTTTGCTTACAGACATTCGAAATAACAGCAGTTGGTTCTTTATAACGCTGCAGCCCTAAGATTACAGTAGAGCCTTCTTTTATAATACCAGCCTTTTCATATGCTATTTGCTCAATTGTCTGCCCTAAGATATCCATATGGTCATAGCCAATAGAGGTTATAATACAAAGCTCTGGAGTCTCAACTACATTTGTTGCATCAAATCTTCCACCAAGGCCAACTTCTAGCACAACAAAATCCACATTCATCCTTTTAAAATACTCAAAGGCTATTGCAGTGACTATCTCAAATTCAGTCGGGTGATTAAACCCCTGAGCTATCATTAACTCTACCTTATCTTTTACAAACTTTGTTATTCTTGCAAGTTCATCATTGGAAATAGGAATGTTATTTATTTTCATTCTCTCATTAAAAAATTCTAAATAAGGTGAGGTGTAAAGCCCCACCTTATATCCAGCTTCAATCAAAACTTGATTAATAAAAGCACAGGTTGAGCCTTTACCATTTGTCCCAGCAACGTGGATAATTTTTAAATCCTTTTGAGGATTTCCCATAAGTTCGAGTAATCTTTTTATGTTTTCGAGACCAAGTTTCACACCAAACTTATATGTCCCGTGTATATATTCAAGTGCTTCTTCGTAAGTCATTGACATAACAATATCACCTTAAGCTTTTGATTCTCTCAAGCTGGTCTTCAACAGACTTTAGCATCTGTTTGTATCTTTCATACTTTTCTTTTTCCTCATTTACAACCTTTTGAGGTGCCTTTTGTAAAAAGTTCTGATTGCTAAGCAGCTTTTCAGACCTCTCAACTTCTTTTAAAAGTCTCTCTCTTTCTTCAGTAAGTCTCTTAAGCTCACTCTCAATATCAATTATCTCTTTTAGCTTAATATACGCAACACCCCAAGAGAGAACAAGCGAGACACTGTCTTGTGGAGCATCTTGAGCTACCACAACTTCTTCTATATTTGCAAGCCTTTTTACGTAAATCTCCCAAAGCTGTCTTTGCTGAAGCATACACTCATCATCAATTTTTATAAAGACCTTTGGCTTTAAATTTGCAGGTATATTTCTCTCGACTCTTAAGTTTCTGATACTCCTTATGAGTTCAATCAACTTTTCAACCATTGAAATATCTTGAGCATAGTTGTATCCTCTTGGCTCAGGCCACTTAGCTATAACAAGACTTTCCTCATCATGTGGGAGGTTTAAATAAATCTCTTCTGTTACAAAGGGCATAAATGGATGTAAGAGCTTTAAAACATTCGTGAGTACTGTTAGCAGAACATACTGTACTTCCTTGTTATTTTCTGCCTCTTTGTTGTAGAGTATAGGTTTTGACATTTCAATATACCAGTCGCAAAACTCATCCCAAATAAAGTCGTAGAGTTTTTGAGCTGCAATACCAATTTCAAACTTTTCAAGATTTTCAGTAACCTCTTTAATAAGGGTATCTAACCTTGACAGGATCCACCTTTCTGTAAATGTGAATTTACTCTCATCAGGCTTGTAATTTGTATCAATGTCAAGGTTCATAAGCACAAACCTTGCAGCATTCCAAATCTTATTTGCGAAGTTCCTGTTTGCCTCAACCTTTTCCATGTGAAATCTTGTATCATTGCCAGGAGAAATTCCTGTTACAAGTGTAAATCTAAGTGCATCTGCACCGTATTTTTCTATTACCTCAAGCGGGTCTATTCCATTGCCAAGTGATTTACTCATCTTTCTTCCCTGGGAATCTCTTACAATACCATGAATTAACACATACTTAAACGGTTCTTTGCCCATATGTTCAAGTGCTGAGAAAATCATTCTCGCAACCCAGAAGAAGATGATATCGTATGCAGTAACAAGAACATCTGTTGGGTAGAAATACTTCAAATCTTCTGTCTCCTCTGGCCAGCCCAATGTTGAAAATGGCCAAAGTGCTGAAGAAAACCATGTATCAAGAGTGTCCTCATCTTGATATACATTTGTAGAACCACATTTTGTACACACCTTTACTTCGTCACGACTTACCATCATATTGTCACAATCTCTGCAATAATATGCAGGAATTCTATGCCCCCACCAAAGTTGTCTTGAAATACACCAGTCTTTTATATTCTCCATCCAATTAAAGTATATCTTTTCAAATCTTTCCGGGATAAATTTTATCTTACCTTCCTTTACAATCCTTATTGCAGGCTCTGCTAATGGTTTCATCTTAACAAACCACTGCTTTGAAACGAGCGGTTCAATTACTGTTGAGCACCTATAGCAATGTCCTACATTGTGAGTGTAATCTTCTTCTTTGACAAGCAGGCCAAGATTTTTCAAGTTATTTACAATATTCTTTCTTGCCTCGAATCTGTCCTGTCCTGCGTATTTGCCAGCATTTTCGTTCATGTATCCTTTAGTATCAATTACTTGTATCATGGGCAGGTTATGCCTTTGGCCTATTTCAAAGTCATTTGGGTCATGAGCAGGTGTTATCTTTACAACACCTGTTCCAAATTCCATGTCTACATATTCATCTGCAATGATTGGTATTTCCCTGTTTACAAGAGGAAGCACAACTGTTTTACCAATTAAATGCTTATATCTTTCATCATTAGGATTTACTGCAACAGCAGTGTCACCAAGCATTGTTTCAGGCCTTGTTGTTGCAACAACTACGAAGAAAGAATTGTCCTTTGCAGGGTACTTGATGTGCCACAGTTTACCTTTCCTTTCTTCATACTCTACTTCAGCATCCGAAATTGTTGTTTTGCAAGTTGGACACCAGTTAATTATTCTCTCACCTTTATAGATTAAACCTTTCTCGTAAAGTCTTACAAAGACTTCTTTTACAGCATTAGAAAGTCCTTCATCCATTGTAAATCGTTCTCTATCCCAGTCGCAAGAAGCTCCAAGTTTTTTAAGCTGCTCAATTATCCTTCCGCCATAGACCCTCTTCCACTCCCATGCTCGCTCTAAAAACTTTTCTCTTCCTATCATCTCTTTTGTGAGACCTTCTTCTTTCATCTTCTCAACAATCTTTGCCTCTGTTGCAATACTTGCATGGTCAGTGCCAGGGAGCCAAAGTGTACAATATCCTTGCATTCTCTTAAATCTTATCAAAATATCCTGAATAGTGTTGTTTAGAGCGTGTCCCATATGTAGTTGCCCTGTAATATTTGGAGGTGGGATTACTATTGTAAAAGGTTTTTTTGACCAGTCAATCTTTGCATGAAAGTATTTTTTTTCAAGCCACATCTTATACAGCCTGTCTTCAACCTCTTGAGGATTGTAAACTTTTTGCACCTTATTTCTTCCTCCTTTCAAAGTTTTAATTTCACTTTTTATATTATTTCAAAATTATTTTTATTTCAAACTTTATGTTTCTGAATCTAAATTTGCGGGTATAAAGTAATTGTAATTGAAAAATTTAAATTTTACAAGGGAGGTCACTTCAAGATGGTTAAAAAAGGCAACGTTTATAAATGCGAAATTTGTGGGAATATTGTAGAGGTTCTATTTGCAGGAGGTGGACAATTGGTATGTTGTGGTCAGCCAATGACTTTGCTCGAAGCAAATACAGTTGATGCGAGTTTAGAAAAACATGTACCAGTTATTGAAAAAACAGAAGAGGGGATCTTGGTAAAAGTTGGAGAGATTCCACATCCAATGGAAGAAAAACACTACATTATGTGGATTGATCTTGTAGCAGATGATGTTGTGCACAGAAAATTCTTAAAGCCTGGTGATGAGCCAAAAGCTCTCTTTAATGTGTCTGCTAATAAGCTCGTTGCATATGAATATTGTAATCTCCACGGGCTTTGGAAAAAGGAATAAAAAAGAGAGGGCTGCCTTAAGTTTGGCAAAACAGCCCTTTTTTTAATTTACTTTTCTAATAATCTCTTTGTCTCTCTTGCAATCATTAGCTCTTCGTTTGTTGGAACTATTAAAACCTTTACCTTGCTCTCTGGTTTGTTAATTTCAAATACCTTGCCTTTTTCCGCGTTAAAGTTTCTCTCTTTGTCGTACAAGACACCCATATACTCTAAATCAGTTAGGCACTTGTCACGAACAATCGCATTATTTTCACCAATCCCTGCTGTGAACACTATTGCATCAACACCGCCTAAAACTGCAGCATACTCTCCAATATATTTCTTAACCCTATAACAGAACATATCGATCGCAAGCTGAGCTCTCTCGTTTCCTTCGTTTGCAGCTCTCTCTAAATCTCTAAAGTCACTGCTAACACCAGAAATCCCTAACACCCCAGATTTCTTGTTCAGCAAATCATTCATCTGCTTTACATCCATGTTCTCTTTCTCCATAAGATACAAAATAACAGCAGGGTCAATTGTTCCGCTTCTTGTTCCCATCGCAAGCCCAGCTAAGGGTGTAAAGCCCATACTTGTATCAACTGATTTACCATACTTTATTGCACACACACTTGACCCATTCCCAAGGTGACATGTTATAAGCTTTAATTCTTCTAATGGCCTTTTTAAGTACTCAGCTGCCTTTATCGCAACATATTTGTGTGATGTACCATGAAATCCATATTTTCTTATCTTGTACTTCTCATACATCTCATATGGAATTGAATACATATAAGCGTACTTTGGCATTGTCTGGTGAAAAGCTGTGTCAAACACAGCAACATTTGGCTTTCCCGGAATTTCTTTTTCACATGCTTCAATTCCCATAAGGTTTGCAGGATTGTGGAGTGGTGCAAGCTCAATACACTCTCTTATTGCTTTTTTTACCTCCTCATTAACAATCACGGCATCACTAAAATACTCCCCGCCATGGACAACTCTGTGGCCAATTGCATCAATCTCATCCATTGACTTTATTATCCCCATCTGAGGATGTGTTAACATCTCCAAAACAAGCTTTATTGCCACATTGTGGTCTCTTACATCTTGCTCTTTTATAATCTCCTGCCCGTTTTTTTGATGTCTTATAAACGCTCCTGGCAATCCAATTCTATCAACAACACCCTTGCAAAGGGCAACCTCTGTATCAGTATCAATAAACTGATATTTTAATGAGGAGCTTCCTGAATTTAATACTAATACCTTCATTATTATCCTACCCCTTTAAATTTTTATTTCGTCATTGCCTGAACAGCAGTAATAGCAACAACACCAACAATATCTTCTGTTTTGCAACCTCTTGACAAGTCATTTACAGGTTTTGCTATTCCCTGGGTAATAGGTCCATACGCTTCAGCTTTTGCAAGCCTTTCTGTCAGCTTGTACGCAATATTGCCTGCATCAAGGTCAGGGAAGATTAACACATTTGCCCGCCCTGCAACAGGACTGCCTGGTGCTTTTAGTTTTGCAACGGACGGTACAAGCGCTGCATCTGCCTGAAGTTCGCCATCTATCAAAAGGTTTGGCGCTTTTTGTTTTGCAATTCTTGTTGCTTCTACAACCTTGTCAACCATCTCTGATTTTGCAGAACCTTTGGTTGAATATGAGAGCATTGCAACTTTTGGAGTCTTTCCAACCAAGGCTTCAAAGCTTTTGGCAGATGAAATAGCAATATCTGCAAGCTCTTCAGCGGTAGGATTCGGATTTAGTCCCGCGTCAGCATACAACAACACTCCATTTTCTCCATATTCGCAATTTGGAACAACCATTATAAAAAAGCTTGAAACAAGTTTTACACCCGGTGCTGTCTTTAAAATTTGGAGTGCTGGACGCAGTGTATCGGCAGTTGAGTGAATTGCACCCGAAACCATTCCATCAGCTAAACCCTTGTACACCAGCATAACGCCAAAGTACATCGGGTCTTTCATAATTTTCCTTGCATCTTCAAGCGTCACACCTTTGTTTTTTCTCAGTTCATAAAAATCATTTACAAACTCATCAAATCTTTCAAAGTTGTCTGGGTCAATAAAGATTGCCTCGTCTACATTTGCACCAAACTTTGCTGCCTCTTTTTTTATCTCATCTTCTTTACCGATCAATACAATCTTTGCTATTTTTTCCTTTAAAACAATACTTGCAGCTTTTAAATTTCTTTCTTCATAGCTTTCTGGCAGCACAATTGTTTTCAGGTTTGACTTAGCCTTTTCTTTTATTGTATCGATGAATGACATTTTTGAAAGCCCCTTTCGTTTATTATTTAACATTTCACACCTAATATATTATAAACTAAATTGTATCTTGTATACAAGAATTAATTTGCAAAATTTTAAGGATCTATTTTTAAATAGAATGCTAAACAACTGTTTGAAGAATATTTGTTTTTGTGTTATAATTTATTTAAAAAATTTAGTATTGAAAAGGGGAAATTCGATGAAGAAGCAACTAACAAAAAAACAGCAAGAAATATTGGAATTCATAAAAAAGAGAATCAAAGAAAAAGGATACCCTCCTGCTGTGAGAGAAATATGTGAAGCAACAGGCTTAAAATCAACCTCAACTGTGCACGGGCATTTGACTCGCTTAGAGAAAAAAGGCTATATCAGACGTGACCCATCAAAACCAAGAGCAATTGAGATTGTAGATGATGATTTTTATGTCCACAGAAATGTTGTTCAGCTTCCTCTTGTTGGTAAAGTTACTGCAGGTGAACCTATCTTAGCTGTAGAAAACATTGAAGATACCTTAACTCTTCCCTACGACTTGGTTGGAACTGAAGATGCATTTTTGTTAAGAGTTAAAGGAGATAGTATGATTGATGCGGGAATTTTCGACAATGATATCATAATTGTGAAAAGGCAAAATGTTGCCGAAAATGGAGATATTGTTGTTGCCCTAATTGATGACGAAGCAACTGTCAAAAGATTTTTTAAAGAGAACGACCACATAAGGCTTCAGCCCGAAAACAAAGCAATGGAACCCATAATTGTAAAAGACGTGAAAATACTTGGAAAAGTTATAGGACTTATTAGGAGGATGTAATTTCTTACATCCTCCTAATCATTTCAATAGCCTTTAAAATTCCCACAACTCCTATTTCAAATGAAGAGCTACCTTGAAGATAAGCAACAAAAGGTTCTCGAACTGGTGCATCACATGAAAGTTCTAATGATGTGCCCTGTACAAAACCGCCTGCTGCCATTATCACTTTGTGAGAATACCCTGGCATATCCCAAGGCTCGGGTAGAACATTGCTGTCAACAGGGCAACCTTTTTGAATCCCTTGACAAAATCTAATCAGCTTCTCTTCATTATTAAACACAATCGACTGAATTATATCTGTCCTATGTTCATCGTACCGCGGAAAAACTTCATAACCCATTTTTTCCATAATGTAGGCTGCAAATACTGCCACTTTTAAACTTTCAGAAACAATGTGAGGGGCAAATAAAAGTCCTTGGAGTATCTCTTTATTAAATCCAAGTGAAGGCCCGACCTCTTTACCCATACCAGGGGTGTTGAGCCTGTCTGCGCACATCTCGACCAGATCTTTTCTGCCAGCTATATAGCCTCCACATGACGCAATTGTCCCACCAGGGTTTTTTATAAGTGACCCTGCTATTAAATCTGCTCCAACCTCTGTTGGTTCTTTTTCTTCTACAAACTCACCATAACAATTGTCAACCATCACAATTGTATCCTGGCTGATATCCTTTATAAATTGTGTTATTTGCTTTATCTTTTCAATAGAGACTGACCCTCTTAAAGAGTATCCTCGTGAGCGCTGTATGAAAACTGCTTTTACTTTTTGTCTTTTTAGTAGATTCTCAATTTTGTCATAGTCAAAGTTATCTTCTTTTAGCTCGACCTCTTCATATCTTACCCCAAACTCAAGAAGACTTCCACATCCTCCTCCTTTTATCCCAATTACTTTTTGCAAAGTATCATAAGGCTTTCCGCATATGGATAAAAGTAAATCACCGGGGCGCAAAATCCCAAATAACATGGTTGAAATTGCCTGAGTACCTGATATAAATTGGATTCTAACAAGTGAATCTTCACACCCAAATACATCAGAATATATTCTTTCAATTACGTCTCTTCCACTGTCTGAATAGCCATAACCATCTGTCTTGTTTAAATGAGTGTAGGAAAGCTTGTTTTTGTGAAATGCATTTAAGATTTTCAACTGATTGTGAGATTTCACTCTATCTATTTTCTCAAAAATCTCTTTCACATTTTCAATTGCTTGTTGTGCCAATGCTATTAGCTCCATATCAAAGTTATAAAATTTTTTTAGAGCTTCAAAATCGATTTCCAAACCATGCCACATCCTTTCTCTGTATAAACTTGTGTAAAAATTAAAGAAAGCTCATGAAGCTATATCGTTCATGAGCTTTCTTTAAAGCTTCTACTTTGATTCTTGATTTTGATTATTTGTCTGCTGAGTAGCAGCATTTTGTGTTTGCGAATTTTGTACTTGAGCCATGTAGTTTATTGGCTTTGATGGAAGAACGGAAGAAATTGCATGTTTGTAAATGAGCAATTGTTTATTATTGTCTGTTTCTACTACCAACGTAAAGTTATCAAAACCTTTGATAATTCCTTTTATTTGGACTCCGCTTAGTAAAAAGATTGTGACATTGACTTTTTCTTTTCGAAGCTGGTTCAAGAATAGATCCTGCAGGTTTAAATTCCCTTTTGCCACTTTATGTATTCCTCCCCAGACTTAAAAGTTTTTTATATTATAATTTTTATATGTTTTTCTTAAATTATACCACACTTTTGCAAAGTTCAAAACATTTTTTCACAACTTCTTTAAATTCAAGGCTACCTACATCCAAGTATATAAAATCTCCTTGGTATTTAAACCAAATACTCTGTCTCTTCGCAAACTGTCTTGTCCTCAGCTTCAGCTCTTCTTTTGCTTCATCCAAAGTAATTTTCCCTTCAATGTATGGTATCACCTGCTTATACCCAAGTCCCTGCATAGATTTTAAATCTTTTGAATACCCCATTTCAAGTAGCATCTTCACCTCATCAACAAGTCCCATCCTAAACATCTTTTCAACTCTTGCATCGATTCTTTCACGAAGAGCAGACCTTTCCATAACAAAACACAACGGCAATACATTATACCTTTCGGAACCCTTTTTTCTTACTTTATCCAAAAAATCAGTAGGCTTTTTGCCAGTAAGAAAGTAAATCTCTAAATACCTTATAACCCTTTTTACATTGTTTGGATGAACTGTCTGTGCAGCTTTGCTGTCAATATTTTTAAGCATTTCGTAAAGATACATGTTTCCCTTTTCTTCAAGCTCCTTATAAAGGTTATGACGCACCTGTTTTGAGTCACCCATTTCAGGAAACTCAATTTCATCCACAATCGATTTTATATAAAACCCTGTACCACCAACAAGAAGCGGAATTTTGCCTTTTTGGTAAATTTCATCTATTGCTTTTGTCGCGTCCTTTTGGAATAGCGCTACATTGTAATCTTCATCAGGGTAGACAACGTCAATCACATAGTGTTTTACTATTTCTCTTTGCTCTTTGGTTGGTTTAGCAGTTCCTATGTCCATATATTTATAAACACACATAGAATCTGCAGAGACAATCTCGCCATCTATCAGCTGGGCAAGTTCAATAGCAACATCTGTTTTTCCGGTTGCAGTGAGACCTGCAATTACTATCAAAGGAATCTTTTGCATCTTCTTGACTTCACCTTTTCCCTCAAAATCTTATTTTTTTATCAAACAATCCTTTTGAACATCCTTTCAATATCCTTTTTGGGAATTTCAACAACAACAGGCCTTCCGTGAGGACAATGAAAGATCTTTTTCTCAACAAGAACAAGTCTTACTATCTCCTCTTTTTCTAAGTCAGAAATATTCATTTTACCTTTAACTGCTGCTTTGCAGGCAATTTTTTTGAGCAGTTCCTCTGAAACCTGCATTATGTCTACTGATATTGATTCATTGTACACCATTTCAATTATATCAAGTATTAAATACCTATCAACTGAACCTTCCAACAAAAGTGGAATTGTTCTTACTACTATCTCATTTTTCCCAAAATCACCTATTTCAAAACCAAGTCTCTCAAAAAATTGGATATTTCTAAGAACAAATTCTTTTTGAGAAGGAGGAAGATCAACTATAATAGGAGAGAGTAATATCTGCTTTTGGATTTTATTCTGAATTACTTCTTCTTTAAAAAGCTCAAATAGTCTTCTTTCATGGACAGCATGTTGATCTATCAAATAAAGATTTTCATCTTTTTGAACAATAATATAGGTGTCAAAAGCATATCCAACTATTTTATAAGTTTCTACATCAAACGTTTCTGAAAATACACTTATAACATCTCTTATCTCTCTTTTTAGTTCTAATTCAGAAAAATCAAATTGTTCTTCTATCCTCAAAAACTCTCTCAAATCTTCGGGAAACCTTTTTTCTTCACTCTGTTTTTCGTGGACGAAAGACAAAGAAGGTTTTATACTACTCTTATTTTCTTGTATGCCTTGATGTAAATAAACACTATCCAAATCAGGTTTTGGAATTATTTTTTCTGACTGAAGTGCTTTCAAAACTGCCTTGTATACAGTGTTGTAAACAAATCTTTCATCTTTGAATTTTATCTCAAGCTTTGCCGGATGAACATTTACATCAACGTCAACAGGATCTATTTCTACAAATAGAAATACTATGGGAAACCTGCCAGTCAAGATTGAATTTTTGAAAGCTTCATCAATACAACTGGAAAGAAGCTTACTTCTTATAAACCTTCTATTGACATAAAAGTAATACCCACTTCTTGTAGATTTACTTAAAACTGGATTTACAAAATACCCCCACACTTTTAGTCCTTGTTCTTCAAGATAAAAATCAATGAGGTTCTTTAAAATCTCTGACCCAAAAACTGAAGCAATAGCAGATTCTACTTTACCATCGCCGGGGGTAAAAAGCTGCCTTTTACTATCCACTTGCATTCTAAAAGAAATCTCTGGATAGCAGATTGCAATCTTCTCAACAACCTCTGTACAGTATTTTTGTTCAGTAGAAGGTGACTTTAGAAACTTTAGTCTTGCTGGTGTATTGAAAAAAAGGTCTTCAATAATTATCTTTGTCCCTTTCTCAAAAGGATATACCGTTTTTGAAGTAAGTTTTCCTCCCTCAACCTCTACCTTGCAGCCTTGTTCTTGCTGGTAATGTCTTGAGATAAGAATGACTTTTGAGACACTTGAGATTGCACAAAGAGCCTCTCCTCTAAATCCCATTGTTTTAATTTTGAAAATGTCGTCAACTGATTTTATCTTGCTCGTTGTGTGTCTTTCAAACACATATTCTATATCTTCTGGATGAATACCCTTGCCATTGTCATAAACTTCGATTTTTTTTATACCACCTTTTTCTAATCTAATATCAATCAAAGTCGCTCCTGCATCAATAGAATTTTCAATAACTTCCTTTACACATGAAGCAGGTCTTTCAACAACTTCTCCAGCCGCCAAAATGTGAGTAATCTCCTCAGATAACCTATTTAACTCTTTCATAATAGTTGCCTCTCTTTTGCTTTAATTATTTCATGCTTAAGCTCGCTTAAAATGTTTAGCGCCTGAATGGGAGTTATATTTAAAATGTCAATATTTTCAATTTTCTCTATTATCTCGTCTTTTTTGTATGAGAAAAATTCAATCTGCTCAGTAAATTCCCTTTTTATCTCCCTTCTTAATCTTTTTGCCTCTTTACGATTTATATCTGCCTCTTCAAGCTTCTTTAAGATTTGTTCTGCTCTTTGTAAAACCTCTTCAGGAATACCAGCAAGCCTCGCAACATGAATACCATAACTCGAATCACAACCACCTCTCACAATCTTTCTTAAAAAAATGATGTTTTTCCCCTCCTCTTTCACATCAACCCTGTAATTTTTCACCCCTGGAATTTTTTCTTCAAGTTCAGTAAGCTCATGATAGTGAGTTGCAAAAAGAGTCTTTGCCCCTATCTTTGTCTTGTCAGCCACATATTCTAAAACAGCCCAGGCAATTGAAAGCCCGTCGTATGTGCTTGTACCTCTTCCTACCTCATCAAATATTATAAGGCTTTTGGGAGTTGCATTTTTCAAAATATTTGCAACTTCACTCATCTCAACCATAAACGTGCTCTGACCAGATGAGATGTCATCTGATGCTCCAATTCGTGAGAAAATCTTGTCAACTATACCAATTTGCGCTTCTTCTGCTGGAACAAAACAGCCCATCTGCGCCATTATGACAATTAGTGCCACCTGACGCATATATGTAGACTTCCCTGCCATGTTAGGACCTGTTATTATTAAAACTCTGTTCTGGTTATTGTCAAGTTCTGTATCATTTGGAACGAAATTGCCATGTCCTATCATTTTTTCAACAACAGGATGTCGACCATTTTTTATATAGATTCTGTCTCCCAAATAAACAGTGGGTTTTGTGTATCTGTTGTCAATGGCAATGTGAGCAAATGAGCAAAGAGCGTCAATTATAGCTATACAACTTGCTGTTTTCTGAATTCTATCTATCTGGCTTTCTACTTTGTCTCTTATCTCACAGAAAAGCTCGTATTCAAGCTCAACAAGTTTTTGCTCTGCATTTACAATCTCATCTTCTAACCTCTTTAGCTCTTCTGTAACATATCTTTCTGCGTTCGCAAGGGTTTGTTTTCTTATATACCTATCCGGAACAAGAGAGTAGTTAGATTTGGTTACTTCAATGTAGTATCCAAAAACCTTGTTGTAACCTATTTTCAAATTCTTGATACCAGTTAAATTCCTCTCTTTTTCCTCATATTGAATAAGAAGTTCCTTACTATTTTTTGAAATGTTTCTAAGCCTATCTACGTCTTCATTATAACCCTCTTTTATAATTCCGCCTTCTTTTAGGCTTACGGGCGCATTTTCATCTATTGAGGAGTGAATAAGAGTGTATATATCTTCTAATGTGTCAAGATTGTCATATAGTTCTTTTAACAAATGCGATTTAAACTCACCTAAAAGCTCTTTTAATCTTGGCAACACCTCTATCGACTTTTTTAAACTGAGCAAATCCTTAGCGTTTATACTTTTGTAAGCAAACTTTGAAGAGAGTCTTTCAATGTCATATATTCCTTCTAACAGTCCTTCAATCTGCATTAAAAGTGGAAAATTGTTGTAAAGTTCTTCAACTGCATCAAGTCTCCTGTTTATCTCTACAACATCAATCAAAGGCCTTTCAAGCCACTTTTTTATTAGCCTTGAGCCCATTGATGTTTTTGCTTCATCCAAAATTCCAAGAAGGCTATTTTTCTTAGAACGTGTAATAATGCTCTCTGTGAGTTCTAAATTTCTTTTTGTGTTAAGGTCAATTTGCAGATAATTCTGAACTTTGTAAAACTCAAACTTTTTTATATAATTGAATGAAATCTTTTGCGTTTCAACCAAATAGTTCAAAAGATTTCCCACAGACAGTGCTATTTTGTTATCTACAGTGGCAATTTGTACATGCGTATTTATTAATTCGTAGCATTTATCAATATCAATAAAGTCTATTTTTTGGATAAAAGTATTATAATTTTCTTTTACAACTTCATACATCTCTGTGTCTGATGAAGAAACCAAGATTTCACTCGGAGCATATTTGCCAATTTCGTTTATCAACTTCTGAACATCATTTTCAACTAAACATGCGTACATCTCACCTGTTGAAATATCCACAAACGTTAAAGCAAAACTATTTTCAACCCTTGCAACACAACAGATAAAGTTATTTGCTTTGCTAAAACTCTCGTCAATAAATGTACCTGGTGTGATAATTCTTGTAATCTCACGTTTGACAACACCCTTTGCAAGCTTGGGGTCTTCCACTTGTTCACAAATGGCTACTTTGTATCCTTTTTCAATAAGCTTTGCAATGTAGCTATGTGCAGAATGGTAAGGAACACCACACATAGGTGCTTTTTCATTGTTTCCGCAATCTCTTGCAGTCAGAGCTATCTCAAGCTCTTTTGAGGCAATTACTGCATCGTCAAAAAACATCTCATAAAAGTCTCCAAGCCTGAAAAATAAGATGCAATCCTTTACCTTCTGTTTGATTTCCATGTACTGCTGCATCATAGGGGTGAGCTCTTGCATAATCTAAATCACCTCACCATAAAGCCAGTGCTCTGTAGCCTTCAAAATTTTTACATTTACAAATTTATACATGAAATCCTCAGGACATTTTACATTTACCACTTTATTTGTTCTGGTTCTTCCAACAAGTAGGTTATTTTTCTTTGCGTACCCATCTATGAGAATTTCGTATGTCTTGCCAAGCATTTGCTGATTCTTTTTTAAAGCAATCTCCTCCACTAATTTTAAAAGTCTTTGAAATCTTTCACGTTTTACCTCATCAGGCACTTGGTTTGGCATTTGTGCTGCTTTTGTTCCTTTTCTCTTGGAATACATAAATGTAAAGGCAGAGTCAAATTCAACTTTTCTGACTACATCCAAAGTATCTTCAAAATCCTCTTCTGTCTCACCTGGAAATCCTACTATAATGTCTGTTGTAATTGCTATGTCTGGAATGTTATTTTTTAGCTTTTCAACAAGTTTCAGGTAATCCTCTTTTGTATAGTGCCTATTCATCTCTCTTAAAATCCTTGTTGAACCCGACTGTACCGGTAAATGTATATGCTCACAAACCTTTTCCAAGTCCCTCATTGCAAAAATTAGCTCATCTGACAAATCTTTTGGATGTGATGTCACAAACCTTATTCTCTCAATACCTTTTATATCATTTACCTTTTCGAGAAGCTTATAAAATGGAATCCCATCAGGTAAATCTTTACCATAAGAATTCACATTTTGCCCCAGTAGTGTTACTTCTTTTACGCCATTTGCTGCAAGCTGCTCAATTTCAAATAGAATCTCTTCAAGCCTTCTACTCCTTTCTCTCCCTCTTACGTAGGGCACAATACAATAGGAACAAAAGTTGTTACAGCCATAGATTATATTTACAAATGCACTGACACCTTCTCTTCGTGCGGTTGGAATGCCTTCAACAACTACATCTTCATCTTCTGCAACGTCAATTACTGTTCGTTGTGTAGTAATTGCTTTGTACAAAAGCTCAGGAAATCTATGAAGGCTTTTTGTACCAAAAATAATGTCTAAAAATGGAAATAACTTGGCAAGTTTTTGTGCAACTTCAAGCTGCTGCGGCATACATCCACATACACCTATTATCAAGTCCGGTTTTTTGTCTTTTAATTTTTTTAGAGGACCAATATTGCCATACACTCTTGACTCAGCATGTTCTCTCACAGCACACGTGTTAAAAATGATAAGGTCTGCTTCTTCAACATTTTGAGTCTCAACATATCCCATTGCATTTAGCATTCCTGCTAATTTTTCCGAATCATGGACATTCATTTGACATCCATAGGTTATAATGTGATATGTTCTGTTTTTTCCATTTTTAAAATAATACTCTGAGTTCATCTTTTCAATCTCTTCAATGAACTGTGCTTGAGAACCAAAATCTATATAATAAATACCTCTATTTTCCAAGTTTTATCCCCCTTAAAGTTTTTTATTCAACAAGCTTTATTATAACATTTTGTTCATGGAATTATAATATCATAAGGTTCCATTTTTTTCTTAATATTTTGCATAAAATCAGAACAAATTAGTATTGAAAAATCTAAAAATTACCTCAAACAAAAAGGAGGAAAAATTTATGCCAAGAAAGAAAAGACTTGTGCCAGAAGCTGTTCCTCAGCTGGATAAATTAAAACAAGAAACAGCCCAAGAGGTAGGCGTAACTCTTGACAACTACAATCCAAATATCACCGCAAAACAAGCAGGAACTGTTGGAGGATATATGGTCAAAAAGATGATTCAGGACTATCAAAACGGGGCAAAGAACCAGCAATAACAAAATAAGGCAGAAGGGACCTAACCCCTTCTGCCATTTAACCTTCATTAAAAGAAAATCTTTATAGAGAATAAACCTCATCTGCCGAAAGAATTTTCACATTGTTCTCTCTCAAGATACTCACAGCCTCATCACCATTTTCAACCTTCAAGATTACAAGAGCCTCATCAGTCACCTTTCCAACAAAAGCATACATGTATTCAATACCTATGTCGTTTTTATATAGAATATCAAGTACCTTTGCAAGACCACCCGGTTTGTCTTCAACAGCTATAGCAATAACATCTGTTGCAGAAACTGTAAATCCATTTTCTTTTAAAACCTGCAGTGCTAAATCAGGCTTGTTGACAATCAGTCTCAGGATACCGAAATCTGTGGTATCTGCAATCGATAGAGCTGAAATATCAATGTCATGCTTTCCTAAAATGCTTGTCACCTCAGCAAGTCTTCCTGACTTATTTTCTAAAAACACAGAAATCTGCTTTACGTACATTTTCAAAACCTCCTGAATTTTTTCAAACTCCTCTACTAATTATATTAATACCCATTTAGCCTATATCTTTCTTTTATCAATTACTCTTTTTGCCTTTCCTTCGCTTCGTTCAATTGTCTTTGGTTCAACAAGTCTTACCTTAACAGAAATTCCAAGCGTGTCTTCAATTGCCTTCGTTATTTTCTTTTCAAGTTGCTCTAATTTTTTAACCTCATCTGAGAACATTCTCTCAGAAACTTCAACCAAGACCTCTAATACATCAAGGTTATTGACCCTGTCCACAATTAACTGATAATGAGGTTCAACCTCTCCAAGTTCAAGTAGCACACTTTCTATTTGAGATGGGAAGACATTCACACCTCTTATTATTATCATATCATCTGTTCTGCCAATTACCTTTTCCATTCTAACAAATGTCCTGCCACACTTGCATCTTTCATAGTGAAGAACTGCTATATCCCTCGTTCTATATCTTATAAGAGGAAGTCCCTCTTTCGTTATTGTAGTAAATACAAGTTCACCATACTCTCCTTCACTTAATACTTCACCTGTCTCAGGATTTATTATCTCAGGAAGGAAATGGTCTTCGTTAATATGCATACCGCATTGATATTCGCACTCATAAGCCATACCTGGACCTATTATCTCAGAAAGATCATAGATATCATATGCTTTTATATTTAGCTTTGATTCGATTTCTTTTCTCATATTTTCAGACCAAGGCTCCGCTCCAAATACACCTGACTTGAGCTTCAATTGAGATTTGTCTACTCACATCTCTTCCATTGTTTCAGCAAGATAAAGTGCGTAAGATGGTGTACAAGCCAAAAGCGTTGTTCCAAAATCAATCATAATCTAAATTTGCCTGTTCGTATTACCAGATGAAATTGGTATGACAGATGCTCCTATTGTCTCTGCACCATAGTGTACCCCAAGCCCACCTGTAAAAAGTCCATAACCATATGCAATCTGAACAAACGAATGCTTGTCAGCTCCTGCTGCAACAAGTGTTCTTGCCATAACCTCAGACCAAATACCAATGTTATGTTTTGTATATCCCACGACTGTGGGTTTTCCTATTGTACCAGATGATGCGTAAATCCTCACAATCTCACTTAATGGTACAGCAAAAAGACTATAAAGGTAGTTATCTCTTAAGTCTTGTTTTGTTGTAAATGGTGGTTTTTGTAGGTCACTTAAGTCCTTTATATCCTCAGGGATAAGTCCCAACTCCTCCATCTTTTTTCTGTAGTATGGAACACTTGTATAAACTCTTTTTACTGTTTCGACCAATCGCTTTAATTTCTCGTCCCAATATTTCATCTTAAATCCTCACTTCACCTAAGTCTATATTCCTACCTATTTCAAATGCCTTGAGATTTATTGTGGCGAACTCCGGCTTTACATTATTTTCTATAGCCTTTTTAAAAAAGCTCTCTTCAATTCCTATAAACTTGCTAAACGCACCTAACATTATAGTGTTTTGAACACGCGGATTTCCTATTTGAGTAATCAAAGAGGGAATATCAATCTTATAGAACTTTACTCCAAGTTCGCTTATAATCTTATCAACATCAGAATACTTTATTGACACTATGTTTTCATTGATACTGTAAGGGTTTATCTCTTCTACAACTGAACATCCTATAGTTTTGCAAAGACTGAGAAGGTCAAGTTTAAAAGTCTCCTCTCCTCTAATTGTATATCCAGTTGCAGGATGGTCTTGATGGCCTGTCATTCCAGTTGTGGAGTTATCTAAGATTAAAACAAAAATATCAGATTTATTATACCCAGCATCAATAATCCCTGTTATTCCTGAGGGAACAAAGGTAGAGTTACCTATAACTGCAACAGCTTTTTTGCTGTTGTCTGATGCCTTTGAAATACCATGAGCCATTCCAACACTTGCACCCATATAAATACATGTATCCATGGCATTAAAAGGTTAAAGAGCACCTAAAGGTATAGCATCCTATATCGCCTGTGACGATAATGTCTTTTATTTTACTTAAGGCGTAAAAAATACCTCTGTGAGGGCAGCCAGGGCACAAAACAGGAAGTCTTGGAGCAAGTTCTTCATTTGGTCTGTAAGGACTCTCCATTTGGATTTTTTCAATTGCTGACTTTATAAACAAGAGCGAGTATTCACTTGTTAATTTAAAGATTTCTTTCCCAACTACATTTTTAACTCCCATTGCTCTTATATTTTCTTCTAAAAATGGGTCAAGCTCTTCAACAATATACACTTTTTCAAACCTGCTGCAAAAATCTTTAATTAACCTCTGCGGCAGAGGCCAAATCATACCAAGTTTTAAGACCCAAGCATCAGGATATACCTCTTTTACGTACTGATAAGCTATACCTGCTGTAATAAAAGCAAGATTAGTTTTTCCTTCTTCAATCTTATTTAAATCTGTCTCTTCTGCAAACTTTTTTAAATCATTTAAGCGCTTTTCAACAACTTCATGTCTTTTCTTTGCTATTGCTGGCATCATAACGTATTTTTGAATATCTTTTTTATACTCATAGGCTATTTCTTTTCTGATGCCTTCTTCAACAACTGATTGTGAGTGTGCCACTCTTGTTATAAGCCTTAAAATTACAGGTGTATCGTACTTTTCACTAATTTCAAATCCTTTTTTTTACAAAATCAATACACTCTTGGCTGTCAGCAGGTTCTAAAACTGGCACCTTTGCAGCTTTTGCAATATTTCTGGTATCTTGTTCCTTTTAGGAAGAGTGCATACCAGAGCCATCAACAACAGCTATTAAAAGCCCAGCATTTATACCTATATAAGAGGCAGTGAAAAGCGGATCTGCCGCAATGTTCAAACCCACATGTTTCATAGAACAAATTGCTCTTTTCCCATAGACAGAAGGTCTAATTGCAACTTCTAATGCTACCTTTTCATTTGGTGCCCATTTACAGTAAATTTCTTTGTAGTTTGATATGTACTCTGTAATTTCTGTAGAAGGTGTACCAGGGAAGCAGTTGCAACCCTAACTCCTGCTTCAAAGCAACCTCTGGCAACAGCTTCATTCCCAAGCATAAGTCGTCTCAAATGTGTCAGCCTCCAATTTGCTTTTTGTTTTTCAATTCGGTTTCCTCAAATCGATAACCTTTTTTGCTTTTCCTGTTGTTTTCTCTAAAATCTTTGGCTCTACTAATTTTACTTTTACATATAATCCCAACACAGTGTATATCCTATGCTTTATCTTATTTTCTAACTTTTCAAGTTCAGCATATCTTTCTGAAAGCTTGCCATCTACAAGCTCAGCATGTACTTCCAAATCATCTAAATAACCTTTTCTTGTAACAACCAACTGATAGTGAGGGCCTATTTCTTCAATTCCCATTAAAACACTTTCTATTTGTGAAGGAAACACGTTTACACCCCTGATTATAAGCATATCATCTGTACGTCCTTTTACAGATGTCATTCTGACGTTTGTTCTACCACATTTGCACGGTTCATAAATCAATGATGTAATATCTCTTGTCCTATATCTTATAAGTGGCATACCTTCTTTTGTAAGTGTTGTTAATACAAGTTCACCTATTTTACCCTTTGGTAAAATTTCGTCTGTCTCTGGGTTTATAATCTCTGGATAGAAATGGTCTTCGTTTATATGAAGCCCTTCTCGATACTTACACTCACCAGAAACACCCGGCCCGATAATCTCAGACAGTCCATAGTTTTCTGTTGCAAAGAGCCCCCATTTTTTCTCTATCTGTCGCCTCATCTCAACTGTGGAGTTCTCTGCACCAAATAATCCTAACCTAAGTTTTAGCTTTGACCTGTCAATGTTGAGTTCATTTGCAACCTCATCCATGTAAAGTGCATAAGATGGAGTACAAACCAAAACTGTTGCACCAAAATCTTGCATTACCATAAGTTGTTTTTCTGTATTGCCGCTTGAAATAGGAATTACAGTCGCACCGACTCTTTCTAAGCCCTGACGAAGTCCAAATGCTCCTGTAAAAAGCCCATAACCAAACGCTATCTGGGCAAGGTCATGTTCTCTTACACCGGCTGCTGTTACAATTCTTGCTACAACCTCTGTCCAGACCTCCATATCGTGTTTGGTGTATCCGACAACTGTAGGTTTTCCTGTTGTACCTGAGGAAGTATGAATTCTAACAATCTTTGAAAGAGGAACAGCAAAGAGTCCATATGTATAGTTTTCTCTTAAATCGTCTTTTGTTGTGAAGGGAAGAAGTTGGATGTCTTTGAGAGTTTTGATGTGATGTGGCTTTACTCCAATTTCATCAAATTTTTTACGGTAAAAAGGAACATTTTCATAGACCCTTTCTACCGTCCTTTTAAGCCTTTCAAATTGTAGCTCTTCATTATTGTTTTCTATTTAGTTTTTCATATTCTGACCAAATCATCCCAACCTACCATCCTTCCTGATTATGTACATTGTAGAATATAATAAATTGGAAATTACGAACTTTTTAAGCTATTATATTGTAATATTTGATGATTTTCAAGTAAAAAGACAAATAAAAAAAGGACTATCTCGTCTTTTTTGGCTCTTTCCGAGATAGTCCTTATTTTGTTATTACAAACTTGCCATCTTCAACGTCAACAGTAACACTATCTCCCTCATTAATAGTACCCTTTAAAATCTCTTTTGCAATCAATGTTTCAACATTTTTTTGTAAGAACCTCTTTATTGGTCTTGCGCCAAAGTTTACATCAAATGCATTTTCCATTACATACTCTTTTGCTCTTGGAGTAAGTACAATTGAAATCCCTTTTTCAATGAGCTTTTGTTGAATTTCAGCAACTCTCAGGTCAATAATTTTTATTACCTGATCTTTTGTAAGAGGTCTGAAGATTATTATCTCATCAAGTCTGTTTAGAAACTCGGGTCTAAAGTGAGCTTTTAGCTCTCTGTCTATGAGCTTTCTTGTATTTTCATCAATTTCACCATTTGAAATGTTTGCATTCAAAAGATATTCACTTCCCAAGTTTGACGTCATTATTATAATGGTATTTTTAAAGTCTACTGTTCTTCCTTTTGAATCTGTAAGTCTTCCATCATCCATTATCTGAAGGAGTATATTGAACACATCATGGTGAGCCTTTTCAATTTCATCGAATAATACAACAGAATAAGGCTTTGTCCTGACAGCCTCAGTCAGCTGTCCTCCTTCCTCATACCCAACATAACCAGGAGGAGCACCAATTAACCTTGAGACAGAGTGCTTTTCCATATATTCTGTCATGTCAATTCTTATCATGTTGTTCTCAGAATCAAATAATGCTTCTGCTAAGGCTCGTGCAAGCTCTGTCTTACCGACACCAGTTGGTCCTAAGAATAAAAAGGTTCCAATTGGTTTTCGCGGATCTTTTATCCCAGCCCGTGCTCTCATTATAGCGTTGCAAACAGCCTCAATAGCTTCATCCTGACCGACAACTCTTCTGTGGAGAATTTTGTCAAGCTCTAAAATCTTCTGTCTTTCTGTTTCAACAAGCTTTGCAACAGGAATACCAGTCCACTTTGACACAATCTTTGCAATTTCCTCTTCTGTAACCTCTTCTTTTAAAAGTCTTTTTTCAGGAGGTATCTTTTCTAACTCTTGACGCTTTTGTTCAAGCCTCTTTTGAAGATCTAACAGTTTTCCATATTTGAGTTCAGAGAGTTTATTCAAATCGTAGTTTCTCTCTGCTTCTTCTATTTGAATTTTAACATTTTCTATTTCTTCTTTTATTTGTCTTACTTCTTTGATAAGTTCTTTTTCATATTCCCACTGGGCAGAAAGCTTATTTGCTCTGTCATTTAGCTCAGCAATTTCTTTATCTATTTCCTCTAACCTCTGTTGTGCGCTGGGATTTTCTTCTTTTTGCAACACATTCTTTTCAATTTTCAGCTGCATAATCTTTCTTGTAATCTCATCAAGCTCGGTGGGCATTGAGTCTATCTCTGTTCTCAAAAGGGCAGCTGCTTCATCAATGAGGTCAATTGCCTTGTCTGGCAAGAATCTGTCTGTGATATATCTATCAGAAAGCTTTGCCGCAGCAATCAAAGCATCGTCCGTAATTCTGACACCATGATGAATCTCAAATCTCTCTTTGAGTCCTCTTAAGATAGAAATTGTATCCTCGACAGATGGCGGATTGACCAACACAGGTTGAAATCTTCTTTCTAATGCCGCATCCTTTTCAATGTATTTTCTGTACTCATCAATTGTAGTTGCACCTATACAGTGAAGTTCTCCTCTTGCAAGCATAGGTTTCAAAAGATTTCCTGCATCCATTGCACCTTCTGCTCTTCCGGCACCAACTATGTTATGAATCTCATCAATGAAAAGAATTATTCTGCCCTCTGATGCCGTAATCTCATTCAAAACTGCTTTTAGTCTTTCTTCAAACTCTCCTCTGTATTTTGCACCAGCTATCAATGCACCTAAATCAAGTGCAAAAATTGTCTTGCCTTTTAATCCCTCTGGAACATCGCCTTTGACAATTCTCTGAGCAAGCCCTTCTACAATAGCTGTCTTTCCGACACCAGGCTCACCAATCAAAACAGGGTTGTTTTTTGTCCTTCTCGAAAGAATCTGAATTACTCTTCTTATCTCTTCGTCTCTTCCAATCACTGGGTCAAGTTTCCCTTTTCGTGCAAGGTCAGTAAGGTCCCTACCATACTTTTTCAAAACCTCATATGTCTCTTCAGGATTGGGGTTTGTTATTCTCTGATTCCCTCTTATCTTGTAAAGTTGCTGTAAGAATTTCTCACGGTTAATTCCATACTTTCTGAATATAGTTTTTGTAGAAGGATGGTCATAATCTATCATTGCAAGATATACATGTTCAACACTGATATACTCATCTTTAAACTTCTTTGCCTCATCTTCTGCCCTCAAGAGTATTTCATTTAAGAATCTATTTACATACACAGCCGATGCCCCAGGACCATATACCATTGGTATCTTTTTTAGTTGATCTTCTGTATCTTTTTTGTATGCTTCTGTATTTATTCCCATATTCCTGAGTATCTTTGCAATTAGTTTGTCATCTTCATTGACAAGTGCGTAGTGCAAATGTTCTATTCCTATCTCCTGATGTTTGTGTAATATAGCAGTATTTTGTGCATCCAAAAGCGCAGTCTGCAGGCTTTGTGTGAATTTGTCCATATTCATATTTCTCTCACCTCACATTCAAATTTTAGCATAAAACAATCAGGGAAGGTCTTTACCTTCCCTGATTAATCTTTATTCGATGTCAATTGTTCTGACATTTGGTTTTGATGGTTTTTCTTTGGGAAGTATAATTTTCAAAATTCCGTCCTCGTATTTTGCTTTAATGCCATCCTCTTTAACGTTGTCAAGGTAGAATGTTCTGCTAAATGCACCGTACCTTCTTTCTCTTCTGATAAAGTTTTCTCTCTCTTCCTTTTCTTCTCTCTTGGTCTCTGCCTTTATAGTAAGTCTATTGTCATATAGCTCTATCTTGATGTCCTCTTTTTTGACTCCTGGAAGTTCAGCCTCAATGATATATTCATTTTCAGTCTCTTTAATGTCTGTCCTCATAAATCTTGCACCCTTCTCAAATGGTACAAAGAAATCCTCAAACCACTCGTCAATGTCAAAAAACTCTTTTTCAATTCTTCTCATGATGTCAAATGGTCTTCTTCCAAATGGAATAATGTCTCTTAACATTTTACATCACCCTCCTTTTGACTTTTTTTGACTTTGGAAAGGCTTTTGAAGTGGCGAAACATCGCCACTTGCAATTTGATTTTGACTATCTTTGACTTTCACTTACTATTATACATTTTTTCACATTCATCTCAACATTCAAATTTGTCCAAATTTCATGATTTTTTGAAGTTTTCCCGGTCTGATATTTATTTTTCTCAATCTTTCTCAAAATTATTCTATCTTTTCTGTTAAAAGTTTCTGAAGCTCTTCTATAAAGGTATTTATGTCTTTAAATTGTCTGTAAACAGAGGCAAATCGCACATAAGATATTTCATCAAGTTTTTTTAACTTTTCCATAACCATCTCGCCTATTTCTCTTGAGGAAATTTCATCTCTCATTGAGTTATAAATCTCATTTTCAATCTCATCAACTATTTTGTTCATCTGCTCAATAGACACAGGCCTTTTTTGACATGCTTTTATAATACCGTTGAGAATTTTGCTTCTATCAAATTCTTCACGGCGATTATCTTTTTTAATAACCAAAACAGGTTGCCTTTCCACTTTTTCGAACGTTGTGAATCTCTTTTGACATTTTAAGCACTCTCTTCTTCTTTTAATTGTCCTTCCCTCATCAGCAGGTCTTGTATCAACAACCTTGCTATCCTCATATCCGCAGTAAGGACATCTCATCCTTTCATCTCCATTTCCTGATCATAAATTACAGTACAATTCTTACCACTGCTTTTTGCATGATACATTGCAATATCAGCACATTTTATTAAGTCCTTAACATTATCGGCATGGGCAGGATAAGAAGCTATTCCAAAGCTAACTGTAACTTTTGTTTGTATAAGATTGTCTTCTATAGTTTCGTTTTCAATTGTCCTTCTTATCCTCTCAACAACCTTGTAAGCCTCCGAACTTTCAAGATGGTTAAAGACAATTACAAACTCCTCTCCCCCGTATCTTGCCACAATATCTCCTTTTCTAATCTTTTCTTTTGCAACTTTTACAATTGTTTGCAGTACTTTATCCCCAAACAAATGTCCATAGGTATCATTGAGTTTCTTGAAATTGTCTACGTCGAACAATGCAATGCTGATAGGGTACCTGCCTCTCGAACTTTCAATCTCAGTTTCTAATACCTCATATAAATAAATCCTGTTATATGCGCCGGTTAAACCATCAACCATTGCCATGCTTCTCATCTGTTGATATAAACTTGAGTTCTCTAACGCAATTGAGACCTGTGCAGCAATAGAAGTTAAAAATCTTAAATTGTCCTCTGTAAAGATATTTTCAAGTACATGTTCAAGCAAAATAATACCATATTTATCATTTTTAGTTGCTAAGGACGCATACATGATTGACTTTGTAGCTCTTCCAGTGAGAAAAGGACATTCTTTGGGATTTATTCTATTTCTATATCCATTTTCACAATTCAAAGCAACATTTTTAAGCCATTCAATATTCTCTTGTTTGAAACTCTCCTTTTGATCACTTTCAGGAAGATTTGAGTAGGCAACATACAGTTCTGTCTTGTCTCTATTAAAAAGTAAAATTGAACTCTTGTCAACTCCAGTCACACCAATTAATACATCATTAACGAATTTTAAAAGTTCATTAGTGTCTAAAATTTGAGTTATTATTTTACTGATTTCTTGGAGATTAAAGAATTCACCAAGTGAAACATTCAATCTTTTATTTATCTCCTTAAGATTGCTTATTTCCTTTTCTAATTCCTTTATTTTTATATCCTTAGCCTTATTTGACTCCATTAGATCTTTTAACTGTTCTTCCATTTTCTGTGTACGAGTTTCTAATTCAGAAATAGAAGCCTTGTCAATAACCTCAATTTTTTCAACATTGTAAATCCAAAAAATATAAAAAAGGGTGTAAAATAGATTTTTCAAGACCTCGATACTTATATTCTTTAATAAAAAATCGCGAAAAATGAAGAAAATATAAGAGACGATAAGGAATGCTATAACTTGCTTAATACTTCCTATTTTAACTTTTTGGAGATAGAATAAAAATATGAGAGACACAACAAACATAAGATCAAATAACTTTTCATATCCAAAGAAAAAGACAAGATTTATAACCTCAAAAAACTTGAGGTATTTATAAATCTCCTCACTGAGCTCAGTATCGCTTTTAAAGAGCCATACTTTAAAAAGGTTATAACCTACTGAAACAAACAAAAATATAAGGGGTACAAGCCAGTCAGAAAATGAAGAAAAGCCCGTCTCATTCGTAATTACAAGCTTGTCAAAAACTAAATAAACAACTATAGCTCCTATTAAAAACCATGAAATTTTTATGTATTCTCTTTCGATGGCCATTTTTTTAGCGTTCACAAAACTTCCTCCCGTTTTTAACAATCCATTACTTTGAAGTCCCAGTTTTTTTATCATAAATGTTATTTATTAACATTTAGCTAAAACACAACGCAATTATAAAGATGAACCTGATAAAAATTATATTACATCTTGCAACTACTGTCTACAAAAAAAACGCCCTTTCAAACGGGCATTTTTTTAAAGATTTCTCTATAAAAGTGTACAATTCTACATATTCAACATAAGTGAAATTTCCCTTTGAAGAGCTTCTTCAGTTAAGTTGACCCTTGCAATACCTTGGTCAATCGCCTTTCTTGCCACAGCTAAAGCAACCTCATATGGAACTCTTTTATCCAGCGCATTTGGAATTACATAATCTTCACTCAAATTTTCCTCTGCAATCTTTGCTATTGCCTCTGCTGCTGCAATTTTCATCTCATCAGTTATTTTTCTTGCCCTCACGTCAAGTGCACCTCTAAAAATGCCGGGAAAAGCCAGCACATTGTTTACTTGATTGTTAAAATCTGAACGGCCTGTGCACACAACCCTTGCACCTGCTTTTCTTGCTTTGTCTGGCATAATTTCGGGTATAGGATTTGCCATTGCCATAACTATAGCATCTTTTGCCATATTCTTTACATCCTCTTCATCAAGTACATTCGCAACAGATAGTCCAATAAAAACGTCAGCACTTTTAATCACATCATGAATAGATCCTTTTAAATGATTTCTATTAGTTATTTTTGCTATTTGTTGCTTATATTTGTTCATACCTTCTTCTCTGCTCTCATAAATTGCACCATATTTGTCACAAATTATAATGTTTTTTGCACCATATTTTATTAAAAGTTGAGCTACTGCAATTCCAGCTGCCCCAGCTCCATTAATGACTATTTTAACATCCGAGATTTTTTTATTTACAAGCTTTAAAGAATTTATCAACGCAGCCAATGCAACAACTGCTGTGCCATGCTGGTCATCATGAAACACAGGAATCTCAAGCTCATTTATGAGCCTTTCTTCTATCTCGAAGCAAGAAGGAGCAGCTATATCTTCTAAATTAATTCCTCCAAATGAAGGTTGAATAAGTTTTGTCACTTTTACAATCTCTTCCACATCCTTTGAATTAATACAGATTGGAAAAGCATCAACTCCACCAAACTCCTTAAATAAAACTGCCTTCCCTTCCATTACTGGAAGACCAGCATAAGTCCCAATGTCACCCAAGCCCAAAACAGCAGTTCCATTTGTAACAACAGCAACCCAGTTAGACTTTGATGTGTACTCATAAACAAGTTCTCTATCTTTTGCAATCTCTTTACATGGCTCTGCAACACCAGGAGTGTAATAGATGCTCAAATCATTGGCATCACTTATTGGCACCTTACTTTTTAGGGCTATTTTTCCTCTGTGCTCCTTGTGAAGTTTTAAGGCTAAACTTGCAATTTCCATCTTCTTTTACTCCTCTCGTTTTACTTGTACCTTTAGATGCATTAGTTAATTCAGTTACTATCTTCTTTTTTTAGCTTTTCCATGTACTCTTTTATATCCTTTTCTCTTCCCATTTCAGTAGGATAATAATATCTTCTTCCCACAAGCTCATCTGGTAAGTATTGTTGTTTTACCCAATGATTTTTATAATCATGAGGATAGAGATACCCAACCCCATGTCCAATTCTCTGCTCACCATGTGAAGCCATCCTAAGATGCATAGGTATGCTTTTGATAGGAATACTTTTAGCATCTTCAAGAGCCTTTTCAATTGCTAAATATGCTGAGTTACTTTTTGGAGCACATGCAAGATATATAGTAGCCTCAGATAAGATTATCCGAGCCTCCGGCATACCAACAAACTCGCAAGCCCATGCAGCAGCTGTTGCTACATTTAGTGCCATAGGATCTGCCAAACCAATATCCTCTGCTGCTAAGATTATAAGTCTTCTGGCAATAAACTTAATATCTTCGCCACTTTCCAGCATTTTTGCAAGATAAAACAAAGCAGCGTCAGGGTCAGAACCCCTGACACTTTTAATAAATGCCGAGATTGTATCATAATGCATATCACCTGTAGCATCGTATAAGCTAACTTTCTTGCTTGAAAGATTGCTGACCATTTCTTGTGTAATTACAATGCTCCCATCTTGCAGAGGTTTAGTTGAATACACACAGGCTTCTAAAATATTCAAAGCAACCCTCGCATCTCCATTTGAAAGTTTGGAGATAAACTTTTTGGTTTCTTCATCTATTTTAACTTTCATTTCTCCAAGACCATTTTCTTTATCCGTGATTGCCCTGTCAATTATCTTAATGATATCTTCTTGTTTTAAAGGATAGAGTTCAAACACAAGTGATCGTGACACCAGTGCTTTGTTTACCTCATAAAATGGGTTTTCGGTTGTTGCACCGATTAACACTATTGTTCCCTCTTCAACAGATGGTAAAAGTGCATCCTGTTGAAGCTTGTTAAACCTGTGTATTTCATCAATAAATAATATTGTCTTTTTACCATCTTGAGAAAATTCAAACTTTGCCTCATCTATAATCTTTTTTATATCATTTATTCCAGCAATAGTAGCATTTATTGATTTAAAATTCTTATTTGTAACATTGGCAATAACATGTGCAATTGTTGTTTTCCCCGTACCCGGCGGTCCATATAGAATTATAGAAGTAAGCTTATCATTTTTTATGAGATTATAAAGAGGTTTTCCTTCACCCAAAATGTGGTCTTGTCCGACAATATCTTCAAGTCGCTTAGGTCTTAACTTATATGCCAGAGGAGACTCTTTTTTTAGTCTTTTATTCCCTAAATACTGAAAAAAATCCATTTCAAACTCACCAGAGCTTCATTTTTACTCTTTAAATTCGCTATAAAGTGGATACTTTTCACACAACGCCTTAACTCTTTGCAATATATTCTCATCTGAATCAGAGTTTGTCAAAGCATCGTGAATGATGTCAGCAACTTCTACCATGTCCTCTTCTTTAAAACCACGGGTTGTCACAGCTGGTGTACCAAGCCTTATGCCACTCGTCACCATCGGGCTTTGAGTATCAAAAGGAATTGCATTTTTATTACATGTTATATTCAAACTGTCAAGTCTTTTTTCTGCATCTCTGCCAGTAATACCCTTGTTTCGCAAATCAACAAGCATCAAATGATTGTCTGTACCACCGCTAACTAATCTAAATCCTCTTTCTATTAGTCTTGAGCTGAGAGCTTTAGCGTTTTTAAGAATCTGCATCTGATAGTTTTTAAACTCTTCTGTCATTGCCTCCTTCAGAGCAACTGCTTTTGCTGCAATCACATGTTCTAAAGGTCCACCTTGAATGCCAGGGAATATAGACTTGTCAATCAGCTTTGCATATTTTTCTTTGCAGAGGATTAACCCCCCTCGAGGACCTCTAAGTGTCTTATGAGTTGTTGTGGTCACAAAATCAGCATATTCAACAGGTGATGGATGAAGCCCTGCAGCAACCAAGCCTGCAATGTGTGCCATGTCAACCATCAAATATGCTCCAACTTCATCAGCTATTTCTCTAAACTTTTTGAAGTCAATAACTCTTGGATATGCAGAGGCACCCGCCAAAATCAGCTTGGGTCTGTGCTCTTTTGCCAACCTTAATACTTCATCATAATCTATTGTCTCTGTTTCAGGGTTAACACCATAGGACACAATATTGTAAAGTTTACCAGAAAAGTTAACTGGACTTCCATGTGTAAGATGTCCACCATGTGAAAGATTCATGCCAAGTATGGTATCTCCAGGATTCAACACTGCAAAATACACAGCCATATTTGCCTGAGCACCAGAGTGTGGCTGCACATTCGCATGCTCTGCCCCAAACAGTTTTTTTGCTCTTTCAATTGCAATTGACTCAATAACATCAATGTACTCACAGCCACCGTAATACCTTTTGTTAGGATATCCTTCCGCATATTTATTTGTCAAAGGTGAACCCATTGCTGCCATAACAGCAACTGACACAAAGTTTTCAGAAGCAATGAGCTCAATCTTACTTTGCTGCCTTTTTAGCTCATTTTTAATTGCCTCAGCTATTTCAGGGTCAGTATCTTTTACCAAATTATAGAAATACATTTACATCTCCCTTTCCGAATGTTTTTTTTAATCTTTAATATACAATGTTCGCGATTTATGATTATACACCAAATTTGCTTTTTTGTATATTATATTTTAGCTTTGCTTTTAAAGTCAATCACCTTGGAAAAGTAGAGCATAAAACTGAATGTTCACAAGAAAGTTTAAATTACTATATAATCATATTATAAGTCTTTGAAAACTAAACAGAAAGGAAGATTTAATTCAAGATGATGACTCCAAAGGAACTTATTGAAGTTGCGCTGTTAGCTGGGGAGATCATGCTCAAAAATGGAGCAGAAACTTACAGAGTTGAAGATACAATGGTACGGATATGTTCAAAAGGAAATCTGAAATTCAACGAAAGCTTTGTCATCCCTACCGGAATTGTAGCAACAGTTGCGGATGAAAAGAACAATCTTTTGACCATTTCTAAGAGAATAAAAAATAGAACAATTGACTTAAACAAAATATCTCTTGTCAACCAGTTTTCAAGAGATTTTGAAAAGCATGATTTCACTTATGAAAAAGCTATTAAAATTTTGAATGATATACAAAACAAAAAGGGATATAGTAATAAGATAACCCCACTTGCAGCAGCTTTAGTATGTTGTTTTTCTACAATACTTTTCGGCGGAAAGATGTTGGATGCAATATCTGCCTTTTTTGTTGGCCTATTTACTCAAATAGTGCTCAACATTCTTAACTCAAAAAATCTTTCTTATTTTATTTCTTATATCATAGGTGGTTTTTCAACAGCTACCTTGGCTTTGATAACCGTTAATTTCCATCTTGGAATTAACTTAGATAAGATAATCATTGGCTCTGTTATGATCATGACCCCCGGTGTTGCAATAACAAATGCAATAAGAGATACAATTGCAGGTGACCTTCTTTCTGGTGTTGCAAGAGGCGTTGAAGCATCTTTGATAGCCATTTTCATTGCAACTGGAGCAGGAATTGCCCTAAGCATTTTAAAATAAAGGAGGTACAAAAACGTGGAACAAAGTATCTGGTTTCAACTTTTCTCAGCATTTTTTGTAAGTTTTTCATTTGCAATCTTAACAAATTCACCTAAAAAAACCCTGTTTTATTGTGGTATAATCGGTATGTTTGGCTGGCTTGTTAACATAATATTTTTACGGTTAAGCTTTTCTCCTATTATAGGGGTGTTTTTTGCTGCATTGACGGTTAGTAAATTGTCAGAGATTTTTGCAAGACTTCTTAAAAATCCTGTGCCAATCTTTCTTATACCCGGCATAATACCTCTTGTACCAGGCGCTGGAATGTATAATACAATGATTGCACTTATAAAAAGTCACTTTGACAGTGCAATAAAAACAGGCATCCAAACACTTTTGGTTGCTGGAAGTATTGCAATAGCCTTGATGCTTGTTACATCATTCAATTGGATTTTTAAGGTATTTCAAAAAGAAAAGTTCATTAAGTAAAAAATAAAAGAAAGCATAAGCCATTTTCTATGGTTTATGCTTTCTTTGTTATTTTGCCCTGCGCGAATATGTGACATTTAAAGCTTCTTTTCGAGAAAGTGCAATTCTCCCAAGTTTGTCAATTCCAATTACTTTTACTAACACCAGGTCTCCAACCTTCACAACCTCATCAACCGACTTTAATCTTCTGTTGTCAAGCTGGGAAATGTGTACAAGTCCTTCTTTACCTGGGTATATCTCAACAAATGCTCCGTAAGAAGCTGTTCGTGTAACTTTACCTAAGAAGAACTGTCCTACCTCAATCTCACGGCCTATGCCTTCAATCATGCTAATTGCTCTATTTCCTGAGATATCATCAGGTGCAGCTACAAATATTCTACCATCTGGCTCTATATCAATCTTTACGTTTGTCTCTGCAATGATTTTGTGAATCATTTTGCCACCAGGACCTATTATGTCGCGAATTTTTTCAGGATCAACTGTAGTTTTGAATATCTTTGGAGCATACGGTGAAAGTTCACTTCTAGGTTTGTCAATCACAGTCTGCATAAAATCTAAAATCTTAAGTCTTGCCTCTCTTGCTTGATACAACGCTTTTTCAATTATTTCTCTTGTAAGACCATGAATTTTTATATCAAGCTGAATAGCAGTGATACCTTCTCGCGTTCCAGCTACTTTAAAGTCCATATCGCCAAAGAAATCTTCTATCCCTTGGATGTCGGTAAGTGTGATAAAACTACCGTCCTCTTTTGTAATAAGACCAATTGAAATACCTGCAACAGGTGCCTTTATAGGAACACCCGCATCCATCAATGCAAGCGTACTACCACAAACGCTTGCCTGAGAGGTTGACCCGTTTGATGTCAAAACTTCTGACACAAGTCGTATAGTGTATGGAAACTCATCTTCTGATGGTATAACAGGCTCAAGTGCCCTTTCTGCCAAAGCACCATGACCTATTTCTCTTCTGCCGGGTCCTCTCACTGGCTTTGACTCCCCTGTTGAATATGGTGGGAAGTTGTAGTGATGCATATACCTTTTTGCCTCTTCTTCCTCAAGACCGTCTAAAAACTGCATTTCACTCTTTGTTCCAAGCGTTGCAACTGTTAGAACTTGTGTATAACCTCTTTTGAAAAGGGCAGAGCCGTGTGTTCTTGGTAAAATTCCTACCTCAGCATATAAAGGTCTGATTTCGTCAAACTTTCTTCCATCAGGTCTTCTACCTTCTTCAGCAATCATCTTTCGAACAATCTCTTTTTCTAAGTTGTAAAGAGCATCGTCAACCAAAAGAAGCGTGTCTTCTGATTCGCCTTCAAATGCTTTAAAAACTTCTTCTTTCAGTTCGTCAAGTTTTTTATCCCTCTCTATCTTGTCAGGTATCTGAATATATTGATATACCTTTTCATATGCAAGTTCTCTTACTTTCTGTTTTATCTCTTCAGGAACAATCCTTTTTTCATATTGCATCTTTGGTTTCCCAACTTCTTTTACTATTCCCTCTATAAACTCAACAATCTTTTTAATCTCCTCTTGAGCAGTCATTATAGCTTCAAGCATTATGTCTTCTGGAATCTCTTGAGCACCCGCTTCAATCATCATAACTTTATCTTTTGTACCAGAGACAACAAGATGCAGTTTGCTGACTTCCCTTTCCTTTGCTGTAGGATTAATTACAATCTTTCCAT
Organism: Caldicellulosiruptor naganoensis; assembly: GCF_026914285.1. Classification (NCBI taxonomy): domain Bacteria; kingdom Bacillati; phylum Bacillota; order Caldicellulosiruptorales; family Caldicellulosiruptoraceae; genus Caldicellulosiruptor; species Caldicellulosiruptor naganoensis. The sequence goes on along the minus strand of NZ_CP113864.1, from coordinate 1,219,157 downwards.
CAACATATCCCACAAGCACTGAACCAGTTGGACCTTCAAATGGAATATCAGATATTGATAGAGCAACTGATGATCCAAGCATAGCTAAAACATCAGGTGGATTGTCAGGGTCAACTGATAAAACTGTTGCAATGACAGATACATCATGGTAAAAGTCTTTTGGAAAGAGAGGACGTATCGGCCTATCAATTAACCTTGCAGACAAAATTGCCTTTTCAGAAGGTTTTCCTTCTCTTTTGATAAAACCACCAGGAATCTTCCCTACAGAATAAAGTCTCTCTTCGTAATCAACCGTTAACGGGAAAAAGTTTATACCCTCTCTTGGCTTTTCTGAAGCACAAGCGGTTACTAAAACAGCTGTATCACCATACCTTGCCAAAACTGCTCCGTTTGCTAAAAGCGCATACTTTCCAATTTCAAAACTAAGTTCTCTGCCGGCAAGTTCCATTTTGTAGATTTTACTTTCCAAACTCAATCACCTCTCTCTAAAATAATGGAGCGGCTATACCGCTCCACTTTTTTGTGATTTTACTTTCTCAGTCCTAATTTTTCAATTAGTTCACGATATCTGTTGATGTCATACTTCTTTAGATAGTTAAGAAGCTTCCTTCTCTGACCTACCATCTTCAAAAGGCCTCTTCTCGAATGAAAGTCTTTTTTATGAATCTGCAAATGCTCGTTTAGCCTATTTATTCTCTCTGTCAAAAGAGCTATCTGTACCTCTGGAGAACCTGTATCAGATTCATGAAGTTGGAATTTTCTGATTATTTCCTGCTTTTGTTCTTTTGTGAGCATTACTTTTCACACCTCCCTTTCCTTTATAAATGCCTGAATCTTTGTTAAAGGCTGGGAGCATCCTCTAACAAGGATTCAGGTTAACACATAGCATATTGTAGCAAAAATCTTCTTCGATGTCTATAGAGTTGCTTTGCAAAATAAAGCTTTTACATATTCTATATCTTTCTCAATCTGAGTTTTCAGCTCTTGCAAGCTCTCAAATTTTCTCTCCTCGCGTATAAAATCAATAAACTCTATCTTAATCTTTTTACCATACATTTTTTCCTCAAAATCCAAAACATGTGTTTCTATCTTTATACTCTGGGTTTTTGACACTGTAGGATTGAAGCCTACGTTTGTGAGGGATATATATCTTTTGCTGTCAATAATAGTATTTGTAACATACACTCCTCTTTTGGGTACGAGTTTGTTTTTGTCAAACCGTATATTAAGGGTGGGGAATCCTAACTTCCTGCCAATTCTATTCCCTTTTTTAACAATTCCATTTACGAAAAAATTGTAACCTAACATTGAGTTTGCAAGCTGAATATTCCCATTCATTATTAAATTTCGAATAAGAGTACTTGATACAACTTGGTCGTTGCATGTTACAGGGTCTACTACTATGCACTCTCTGCCATAGTCTTTAAGTTTTTTACAGAGATATTCACTATTTCCCTCTGCTTTATAACCAAATGTAAAATCATATCCCACCACTACTAAACCAGCATTTAGTTTTTCAATCAAAATCTCTTTAATAAATCTATCTTTATCTATTTGCATAAACTCCTTTGTGAATTCAATAAAATATACATCTTCGATCCCATGCTTTTCAAAAAATTCTAATCTTTCACTATTTGTAAGGATATATCTAAGGTCGAGTCCAAGCAGTTTGTCAGGGTGATTTTTGAATGTAAAAACAACTTTTCTACGCCGATTAGCATTTAAGTTTAAAACCTCAAATACTTTCTTGTGTCCTACGTGAAAACCATCAAAAAAACCTAAAGCCACTACTGGTGTATCATTTCTTTTTAGAATCCTGTTGTAAATATTCATCTGTTATTTTCCACCTTCAATAGATATTTAAACTTATCATCCACTCTTTGGTAAACGAAAAAGGTATCACTTAACTGTGTTTTGTAAAATTCTGCAAAAACTCCATTGCTTTGTCTTATTTCTTTTATATCTTTCAATGTTAAAGGATTGCCATTAACTACTTTTTTATAAGCACTTTCCTTTATAAATATCTCATTTGAAATCAAACTTTTCAAAGGAACCATAGTTTTTCTTGAAATAAGGTCCAATGTAAAAGAGGAGCTTACATCAAACCTACCACTTTTCACTCTTCTAAGCATAGTCAAAGTAGCAATAGTATCAAGTCTTCTTGCTATCTCTTCAGCCAAGCTTCTAATATATGTGCCGTGGCTACACTCAACTCTAAAGGTTAGATAAGGATAGCAATAGTTTATCATCTCTATATTATATATGATACTCTTCATCCTTGGAATTTCAATATCAATTCCTTCTCTGGCATACTCATATAGCTTTTTCCCTTTTACCTTTTTTGCAGAATAGAGAGGAACAAAAAGTTCAATTTCCCCTTTTAGATTCTTCAGCACAGTTTCAACTTCACTTGTCTTTATAAAGACATTGTTCTTCATCAACACTTTACCAGTTATATCAAGTGTATCTGTTTTCATTCCAAATTGCATTGTGGCTATATAGGTCTTTTTTTCTTGTGTAAAAAAAGATGAAAGTTTTGTTGCCTCTCCTATCAAAAGCACTAAAAGTCCTGTTGCAAATGGGTCAAGTGTTCCGCTGTGTCCAACTTTTGTTTTAAAGAGTTTTCTAACGTACTCAACAACATCATGAGAAGTAAGACCAACTGGCTTGTCAACTAAAAGTATTCCGTTCATTTAACATCACTTTTAAGCCTTTGTAGTAGTCTCTTCTTGATTTGACTTATGTCGCTACTGTTTATGCTAAAACCAGCTGCCCTGGGATGGCCTCCACCTCCAAAGTCTTTTGAAATTGCTGCAACATCCACATAGTACTTTGACCTAAGACTTACCTTTATTCTGCCATCCTCTTCGATAAACAGGGCAGCCACTTCAACACCTTCAATATTCTTTGCAAAATTTATAATATTTTCTGTTTCATCTCGCGAGGCATTGTTTTTCTCAAACATCTCTCTTGTAATTGTCAAAAAAGCTACTCTGTTGTTTTCAAAGAGCTCTAAAGTCTGAAGAGCATCTCTCAAAAGGTTAAACTTAGAAAGACTCATCTCATCAAATACTTTGTTTATGATATATACAAAGTCAATTCCCATATTTATCAAGTCACCTGCAATTTGGTGTGTTACTGATGTAGTATTTGAATACCTGAACCCACCCGTGTCAGTAAAAATGCTCGTATAAAGACAAGTTGCTATATCTTTGTCGTTATCAATACCCATAAGTTTTACTAATTGGTATATTATTTCACCAGTTGCTGCAGCTGATGAGTTTATATAGTAATAATCACCTATTCCTTCACTTGTTATATGATGGTCAATATTAATGAGTTTTTTATAACAATTTTGAACATTCTTAATCCCCGTTCTTTCAAGTTCTCCAGTGTCAAGAAGCACTAAAACATCAAATACCTCATAAATCTCCTCTTTGACTTCAATCTTGTCTGCAGCAGGCAGAAATGAAAGATTCTTTGGAACATTGTTTTTTAAAAACATTCTCGTCTCTTTGCCTTTCTTGGTGAGTGCCAAATAAAGTGCAAGCATAGAACCTATACAATCCCCATCAGGATTTTCATGTGAGACAATTGCAATTCTGTCTGAGTTCAAAAGGCAGTTTATAATCTTGCTCTCTATCAATTTTCCTGTTCACCTTCACTTTCATCCTCAAGTATTTCTTCTTCCTCTTCATTTTTTGAAATTTTCAATTGGTTTAGAATTTGCGATATTCTTGCACCGTATTCTATTGAATCATCTAACTCAAATGATATCTCTGGTGAAAACCTCAACTTTATCCTTTGAGAAATCTCTCTTCTTATATAAGGTTTTGCATTTTCTAAAGCTTTCATAGTACTTGTAATCTTTTCTTTGTCTTTGTCAAAGATACTGACAAAGACCTTTGCATGCCTCAAATCCTTACTCATATTCACCTTTACAATGCTCACAAGTTCTGCACAAATACGTGGGTCTTTTAACTCATGCTGAATTATATCACTTATCTCTTTTTTTATTTCCTCAGCAACTCTATCAGCCCTATCAAATTGCATATCATACCTTCACCTCTTTATACTATTAGCTTTCTACCTTTTGCATTTCGTATGCTTCAACAATATCTCCTTCTTTTATGTCGTTGAATTTTTCAAATGTCATACCGCACTCATACCCAGCTGCAACCTCTCTGACATCATCTTTAAACCTTTTAAGCGAAGCAAGTTTGCCCTCATAAACAACAACACCGTCTCTGATAATTCGTGCATTAGAAGTCCTTGTTATTTTACCATCTAAAACATAACAACCAGCAATAGTCCCGACAGATGATGATTTGAATATCTGTCTTACTTCAGCATGACCAATTATTACTTCTTTATACACAGGTTCTAAAAGACCTTTCATTGCCGCTTCTATGTCATTTATAACATCATATATGATTCTGTACATTCTGATATCAACCTTTTCTTTCTCTGCCAAAGACATCGCACCCACTTCTGGTCTTACGTTAAACCCGATAATTATTGCATCTGATGCAGAAGCCAGTGTGACGTCTGACTCTGTAATCGCACCAACAGCAGCATGAATGACCTTCACTGTCACCTGTTCATTCGAAAGTTTTTCTACGGCAGCTTTCAAAGCCTCTACAGAACCCTGTACATCCGCTTTAATTATAACTCTCAGCTCTTTAAGTTGTCCTTTCTGAATCCTCTCAAACAGCTCATCAAGCGAAATCTTAGACTGCTGCATCTTTTCTTCTTTGAGTCTATCTTGGCGAATTTGTGCAACTGTTTTTGCTGTTTTTTCATCCTTCACACAAACCAGTTCATCCCCAGCAGTTGGAACATCTTCAAGCCCTAAAATCTCAACAGGCATGGAAGGACCTGCCTCTTTAATTCTTTGCCCTTTGTCATCAATCATTGCTCTTACTCTTCCCCATGTACTGCCAACAACTACATAATCGCCTACTTTAAGTGTACCTTTTTGAACCAAAACTGTGGCAACAGGCCCTCTTCCTTTGTCAAGCTTTGCTTCTATTACTCTACCACGAGCTGGCCTGTTTGGATTTGCTTTGAGCTCAAGCAGGTCGGCAACAAGCAAAATCATTTCCAGTAAATGGTCTATACCTATCTTCTTTTTAGCAGAGACGTTTACAAATACAGTATCTCCACCCCATTCCTCAGGTATAAGACCATACTCAGAAAGTTGTTGTTTTACTCTCTCTGGATTTGCTTCTGGTTTGTCAATCTTGTTAATAGCAACTATAATTGTCACATTTGCTGCTTTTGCGTGATTTATTGCCTCAACCGTCTGTGGCATAACACCATCGTCTGCTGCAACAACCAAGACTGCAATGTCAGTCACTTGCGCACCACGAGCTCTCATAGCAGTAAATGCTTCATGGCCAGGTGTGTCTAAAAATGTAATCTTCCTACCGTTTACTTCAACAACAGATGCACCAATGTGCTGCGTAATACCACCTGCCTCTTTTTCCGTCACATTCGTCTTTCGTATCGCATCAAGAAGTGACGTTTTTCCATGGTCAACATGCCCCATTACAACTACAACAGGTGGTCGTGGTTGTAGTGATTCTGGTGGGTCCTCTTGGTCTTCTAAAAGTATCTCCTCTTCGCTCTTTATTATCTCTTTTTCAACCTTAAACCCATAGTCTTCTGCAATCAAAGATGCCACATCAAAATCAATTTCTTGATTAATATTTGCCATCACACCAAGCATTATGAGTTTTTTAATGACCTCAGCAGCAGGCTTTCCTATCAGGTTTGCAAAGTCACCAACAGTTATTTTTTCTGGAATTCTTACAATCTCTTCTTTCTTTTCCTCTTGTACAGTCTTTGTTTGAAGTTTTAATACTTCTTTTTGCTCTTTTGATTTTTTCTTGGGTTTTTCTTTTCTTCCACGCCTTACATGTTTTTCTTGTAAGTATTCCTCTTCTAATAAAGTGTCTTCTACCTCTTTATCAATTTTCTCAAGCTCTTCTCTATCAACCGGAACCTCTTCGTGGAGTAAGTCCTCAACATGAAATAGCTGTTTTTTGTGCTTTGGTGCCTTTTCAGTTTTCTGCTTGGTAGTAGTTTTGTCCTGATACTTTTTCTCAATCTTTTGTTCTTTTGAAACCTCATATTTAGGTTTTGCAGCCTGTCTTTTTTCAGGCTCTTGTGTAAATATTTCTATTACCTTGTGCTCACCAACAGTAGCTTTTTTCTCCTTTTTCTCAACAACTGCAGTACTTTCTTTCTGTGCTACATTTACTTGAGGTCTTTCTCTTCTGCTTTTGTCAAATCTTTGTCTACTTTCCTGCTGAGATTTTTGAGGCAGTTTTTGTTCAGCTCTTCTATCATGAGGATAAGACACTCTCTCCCCTTGTTGTTGATGTCTTTTCTGATCTTGAGTTTTTTGCGGCCTTTCTGCCACACTGCCTTCTTTATGAGCTGGCAACCTCTCTCTTTTTCTTCTTTCCCCTTGTTCTTTTTCCTTTTCTTGTAATATATATTCCAAAACGAGATTAACATCGTTTTCTTCTAAAGCACTCATATGATTTTTGTATTCGATGTTCAACTTACTAAGTATATCCATTAAATCTTTGTTTTGAATCTCTAAAAGCTTTGCAAATTCATATATCCTAAGTTTATTTGTCATTCTGACACCTCCGCAGATTTTTTATAATTTTCAGCAAAAAATTTATCAAGCAGGTCATAAAACTCCCTTGGTATAGTCGCTTTCAAAGACCTATCAAGTCCCTTTTTCTTTTTTGCAAGCTGTAAACACTCTTCATTTTTGCAAAGATATGCTCCCCTTCCAGGCAGCTTTTGTTTTTCATCTATGAAAATTCCCTTATCATTTTTTGCAATTCTCAATAGCTGACTTTTTGGTTTTATTTTTTGACAACCAACACATTTTCGATGTGGGATGTACTCTTGCACTTTTTGTCCCCCATTCATTTTATTTACCCTTTATATCTATTTTCCAACCTGTAAGTTTTGCGGCAAGTCGAGCATTTTGTCCACCTTTCCCAATAGCAAGAGATAATTGGTCGTTTGGCACAAGAACAAAAGCCTTTTTTTCAACCAAATTCAAATCAATATGAACAACTTCTGCAGGACTGAGCGCATTTTTGATAAACTCACCTATGTCACTGCTCCACTTTACTATATCAATCTTTTCATTGCCAAGATGTTTTAGCACATTTTGAATCCTTATTCCCTTTTCGCCAACACACGCACCAATAGGGTCAATTTTTGAGCTATTAGAATAAATTGCCACTTTTGATCTTGACCCAGCCTCTCTTGCAATTGCTTTTATTTCTATTATACCTTCTTGAATTTCTGGTACCTCGTTTTCCATAAGTCTCTTGATTAAATTTGGATGCGTTCTTGAAAGATAAACTATAGGCTCTTTCTCTTTTGGTGGAATTTTAACATCCACAAGATAAAATTTCATCATTGTTCCAGGCTTATACTCTTCGCCTGGTATCTGCTCTTCCATCGGAAGTATTGCTTCAACTTTTCCACCTTCTATCTCAACGATAACATTTTTCTTGTCTATCCTTTGAATAACTCCTGTTACAATATTGTCAATTTTAGCTGAATAATCTTCAAATATTATATTTCTCTTCTTCTCTCTTATCTTTCCTATGACTGTTTGTCTTACTGTCATTGCAGCTTTTCGACTAAAGTCAGAAATTGGTACCTCTATTGCAACAATGTCACCCACTTGATAGCGTTTATCAATCTTTCGCGCATCTTCTAATGAGATTTCGTTTCTTTTGTCTTTTACGTTTTCTACCACTTTTTTGTACTCAAAAATCTTTACATCGCCTTTTTCAGGGTCAATTGAAACCTTTACGTTTGAAAGATTCTTGTCCTTTATTCCTTTCACCTGCTTGTAAGCAGTCAAAAGAGCTGACTCTAAGACAGAATAAATATAATCTCTTTCAATCTTATATTCTCTTTCAAGCTCATCAATCGCAGAAAATAATTCCTGAAAATCCACAGTTGCAGCTTTTTTGGCCATTTCTATTAAAAGCCCCCTTTTCTTTTTTCAAAATTTTATTGCAAGCTTTACCTTCTTTATATTCTCAACTGGGATAGAAACGCTCTCTCCATCTACCATTATAATCAGACTATCTTCTCTCTTTTCTACAAGCTCTCCTGTGAGCTTGGTAGTCTTCATAAAAGGCTGTTTAAGAAAAACATCAACTAATCTCCCTTTATTCCTTATAAAATCTTTTTCATTTACAAGTGGTCTGTCAACTCCTGGTGATGAAACTTCTAAATAATAACTAAAAGGAATAGGATCAACAATATCTAATTTATTAGACAATTCTTCGCTTACAAGCTGACAATCGTCAATTGTAATTCCACCAGGCTTGTCTATATAAACTCTCAAAAAATAACTTTTACCTTCTTTTTTAAATTCAATATCTACCAAGTCAAAACCATATTTCTCCAAAATAGGCTTTACAAGTTCTTCTACTCTTTTAACTATCTTTGACACACTTAATCATTCCTTTCACATGAAAAATTTTTCTCTTAACAACATTAAAGAGTGGGGGACACCCACTCTTTTGCTCATTCACTTTATGTCAACAAAATTGATTACATATATTATACCATTTTAAATCTATTTTAACAAGAACCATAAAAAATTATTTGTTCAATTTTTCGACTGATTCCTTTAATTTTTTTATCGCTCTTTCTATATCTTCATTTTCAAATACATACGATCCAGCAACAATTACATTTGCTCCCGCCTTGACACATTCTATAACTGTTTGCTCATTTATACCACCATCAACTTCTATCTCAAAATCATAACCTTTCTTTGTTCTCAACTCAGACAAATTCCGAATCTTTTCTAAAGTATAGTGAATAAACTTCTGTCCACCCCAGCCGGGATTTACAGTCATAACTAAGACCATATCAACTACCCCAAGCACATTTTCTATAAGACAAATTGGTGTTGCAGGATTTATTGCAACACTTGCTTTCTTGCCAAAGCTCTTAATCCTATTCAATAAAGCATCCAAGTGATATGTGGTTTCTGCATGGACTGTAATATTATCTGCTCCACTTTCTATAAACTTCTCAATGTGTTTCTCAGGATTTATTACCATCAAATGAACGTCAAAAAAAAGATTAGTGTTCTTCCGTAAAGACTTTATAACCGGAGCACCAATTGTGATATTTTCAACAAAACACCCGTCCATAACATCTATGTGTACTAAATCAGCTCCACTTTTTTCAAGTTTTTTGACCTCATTCTTCAAATCCGAAAAATCAGCCGACAAAATTGATGGTGCAAGTTTTATGAACAATTTAAAAATCCTCCCTTTTAAATCCAATGTATTGCTTCTGAGTTTTTAATCATACTCTTTTTGTGCGGGAAGTTGCATAAATATTTCCTTGTAGCGCTCATATCTTTCAAAATTTATCTTTTTTTCATTTACAGCTGCCTTTACTCCGCATTCTGGCTCAAAGATATGATTACACCCCGGAAACTTACAGTTTTCATAATCATAGAACTCCGGATAGTAGTATTTTAGTTCATCTCTGAGCATTCCTATAATCTCAATTGAACTAAAGCCTGGTGTGTCCGCTATATATGTGTCTTCGGCTGCTCGCAAAAGCTCAACAACCCTTGTTGTATGTCTTCCTCTTTCAATCTTTTTGGAGATCTCTCCAACTTTAAGATTCAAACCTGGTATTAGGCAGTTCAAGATAGAGGTCTTTCCTACGCCTGACTGTCCAGCAAAAACTGATATCTTACCTTTGATATACTGTTTCAACTCTTCAATACCCTCTCCTGTTTTTGCAGACACTCCTATTACGTCAAATACACTATATTGGTTTTTTATAATTTCAAATGTTTTGCCATTGTCAAGGTCAATCTTATTAACACAGATAAGAGGTTTTACTTTTTCTTTTAAAACATTTACAAGTAATTTGTCAAGTGCAATGAACGAAACCTCAGGGGAAACTGAAGCTACTACCACAATTGCAATATCCACATTTGCAATCGGCGGTCTTATAAGCTGGTTTCTCCGTGGATGAATTTTATCTATAACATAAGCACCTTTTGCTTTTTCTACGATTGTTACATGGTCACCAACAAGTGGTGTTATCTCTTCTTTCCTAAATACTCCTCGTGCTCTGCATTCGTAAATATTCCCATTATGGTCATATACATAGTAAAAACCAGCAATTGCCTTTACAATCACACCACTTATCTCCATGGCTATTCTACCATCTCCTCCGATGAAAGTTGATCATTGATATACATTCTAATAGTTGAAGGACCTGTTATTGGCACTTTCACCTGTAGAGGAGTTTCTTCTCTTCTAACAACTCTATCAAATACAATACTCTCATTGTTGTTCGAAACAACAACAATTTTTACATTCGCTTCACTCAAATCAGAAGGCAGGATGACTGTTTTAATAACAATCTTGGCAGTGTTTTTTAGTTCAACCTTTTTGGCAACTATTAAATCAACGCTGCTACCTTTCTCAACAACAGTATTTGCAGCAGGCAACTGATCTAAAACAACTCCAGATTCCTTGTCAGTTACCTCTTTATACGTGATATTCCCCACATTTAAACCTGCTTTCTGTAAAAGTTCTTTTGCCGAAGCTATATCCATATTAGTAATATCAGGTACAGGTACTTTCTCAATTTTAGGTCCTATGCTTACTGTTAGCACTACTGTCCCATTTTTTTCAATAAACTCATTTGCAGCAGGCTGTTGAGAGATAACAGTGTCAACAGGTTTATCAGAATAATCTCTTTTTATCTCTACATTAAGTCCCACATTGTTCAAATCAATCTCTGCATCTTTCACATTCTGTCCAACAACATCTGGTACACGGACCATTTCTGGTCCTTTGCTAACTATAAGTTTTACAGTTGTATCTTTCTTGACTTTGATACCTGCAGCTGGTTCTTGGTTTATAACTGTGCCCTTTTCAGATTGGTCATTTTGCTCAACTATTGTAAACTTTAGTCCAAGCTCATCTAATTTGCTTTTTGCATCTTCTACTGAATAACCTACAAGGTCCGGTATGGTAATGTCGTCTTCTGGAGGTGTTAAGCTCTTTCCAATAGCATTATAAAATACAAGCCAGCCAATTGCAACAATAACTAAAGCAGTTAAAATACCAGCTACAACATATATCCAATCTTTTTTGGTTGCTTTTTGTTTTTTCTCAGGCTCTTTCATCAAATCCTTAGTTTTTAATTGTTCAAACTGAAATTGCTTTGTTGCAGCATTTTCATGAGTCTCAATCTTTACAAAATCACCCTCAGGATCAATTAATGAATTTTTTAAGTCTTGTATCATCTCCATAGCAGATTGGTATCTTAAAAGCACATCCTTTTGCAGAGCCTTTAAGATAATTGCCTCTAAACTTCGGGGAATATCTGGATTATAAAGTGTTGGACGAATTGGCTGCTCTTGTAAGTGTTTTAGAGCAATTGATATAGGTGTGTCACCATCAAATGGTAAAACACCTGTTACCATCTCATACAATACAACTCCAAGTGAATACAAATCAGACCTATTGTCTACATACCCACCTCTTGCTTGCTCTGGTGAAAAATAGTGTACAGAGCCAATTGTCAAGTTTGTATTTATGATTGTACCAGTTGAAACAGCACGCGCTATACCAAAATCTGTTACTTTAACTATCCCATTTTCGTCAATTAGAATATTTTGTGGCTTTATATCTCTGTGGACAATTCCTTTTTTGTGTGCATGGTCAAGCGCTCTTAAAACCTGTATTGCAATTGTCACTGCATCTTTTGTGCTAACTCTCCCTACTTCTTTCATAAACTCTTTAAGAGTCTTTCCATTTACATATTCCATTACTATGTAGTGCATACCTTCTTGTTCACCAACATCATAAATAGAGACAATGTTTGGATGTGAAAGCGAAGCAGCAGCTAAAGCTTCAGTTCTAAACCTTGTCAAAAATTCCTCATCACTTGCAAATTCGCTTCTCAATACTTTTATAGCAACATATCTGTTGAGAATCTTATCCTTCGCTTTGTATACAACAGACATTCCACCGCTTCCCAATTTCTCAATGACACTGTATCTATTGCCTATAACAAAATCATCCATTTTGACCCATCACCTTCTTAAAAAATTCTTTAAACTTCTTTCTTACTGGGTGGTAAAATAAAGTACTGTTATATTGTCAATCCCACCATTTTCAAGCGCCTTTTCAACCAAAACTTTGCCTATCTGTTCAAATGAAGTTTTCTCAAAAGCCTCTTTTATGTAGGACTCTGAAACCATGTTAGTAAGTCCATCTGTACAGAGCAAAATGTACCACCTTTCCCCTAATTCTTGAGGTTTAAGTTCATATACATCTACATCTACCTCTTTCCCTATGCCAATTGCCCGTGTAATTATATTTTTCTGTGGATGGGTATAAATTTCTTCTTTTGTAATCTTACCATTTTTGTACATTTCATAAACTAAGGAATGGTCTTCTGTGATTTGGAGCATCTTATCTTGATTAATAAAATAAACCCTTGAATCACCTACATTACTAATAATTACCTTCTCTTTTAGAACAAATACCCCGGCTAATGTAGTGCCCATTCCAAACCACAGAGGGTTTTCCATCTGAAGTTCAACTATCTTTTGGTTTGCATAAGAATAAGCTTCTCTTATAACTTGCTCTGCTATTTCATTTAATCTTTTTAGATTCACTAACAGATACTCAAGAACATACTTACAAGCAAAACTGCTTGCAATCTCACCAGCACTATGTCCTCCCATTCCATCTGCAATTAGAAAAAGAGTAAAGCTATCATCCTTCGTCTTAAACACTAAATAGTAATCCTCATTGTTTGTTCTTACGCTTCCCGTTTCTGAGAGTGCAATGTACTTCACGTTCACGCACTTCATCTCCTATTTATCAAATATATTGTAGTGGCGTGCTCGCAATTGACCACACGCTGCATCAATACTATTTCCTAATTCTCTTCTGATTGTTACTTGAATACCAGCTGATTCAAGGGTATTATAAAAATCTCTTATTCTCTCCCGCGACGGTCTTTTAAATTCTTTTCCATATACCGGATTTATAGGAATTAAATTAACATGAATAAGCCTTCCTGATAATATTTTTGCAAGTTCTTTTGCACATTCGATTGAGTCGTTTATATCCTCTATTAAGGCATATTCAAATGTGACTCTTCTATTTGTCCTTCTTATATAGTCGTCAACAGCTTTTAGTATCTCTTCAATAGGATATTTTCTATTTATTGGAACAAGTTTGTCTCGCAGCTGGTTGTTTGGAGCATGAAGAGAAATTGCAAGGTTTACCTGTTTTGGGTACTCTGAAAGCCTGTAAATTCCTTCTACGATACCAACAGTTGAAATTGTTATATGTCGTGCACCAATATTTTTCCCCTCTTTTGTATTTATAATATCTATAAACTTAAAGACATTTTCAATGTTGTCAAATGGTTCTCCGCTTCCCATTAAAACCACATTAGATATTCTTTTTTTTGTTACATTCTCCACATTGATTATTTGGTCTACCATTTCACCTGCGGAAAGATTTCTTACCATTCCGCCGATTGTCGAAGCACAAAACGCACAGTTCATTCTACAGCCAACCTGAGTCGAAATGCATATTGCATTGCCATAACTATATGGCAAAAATACAGACTCAATAGCATTTTTATCAACAAGCTCAAATAAAAACTTTATACTCTCACCGTCACTTTGGTATTCTACAACCTTCAGAGAATTCAAAACAAACTCTTCTCCTACTCTTTTTCGCAATTCAATCGGAATGTTAGTAAAAGCATTCACATCTGTTGCATTCTTCTTGTAAAGCCATTCAAAAAGCTGATGTGCACGAAAAGGTTTCTCACCTACTTCTTCTGCCCACTTTTTGAGCTCGTCTAAGGTGAAATCTTTAATGAGCTTCTTCATACTCCTACCTTGCCCTCTTTCTTGAGTTTTGCTATAAAAAATCCATCACATTGATATTCATCAGGAAAAATAGTCTTTTGATATACCACCGAAAAATCTTCATGTCTTTCCACAAAACTTGATACAGTATCCTCATTTTCTCTATGTCCAAGGGTACATGTACTGTAAAATATTATACCACCGTTTTTTACATATTTAGCAGCATTGTCAAGCATTCTTACTTGAAGCTCATGCAGACTTTCTATATCTTCATGGGTCTTATTCCATTTAATATCAGGTTTTTTTCTAATTGTTCCAAAACCAGTACATGGAAGGTCTGCAATTACGATATCAAACTTGCCTATAAAATCTTCATTCAAAACAGTAGCATCGCATTCCGCAGGTATAACATTGTCAAACCCAAGCCTCAATAAGTTCTCTCTCAAAAGGTCAACCTTTGACCTATTCACATCACATGAGACAACAAAACCTTTTGTTACTTCCGCACAGTTAAAAGTTTTTCCACCTGGAGCTGCACAGAGGTCCAACACAGACTTCGCATTTTCAAAATCGTTTCTGTTCCATTTTACAATAAGCGAAGAGGCAAGGTCTTGAAAATAAAAATAGCCTTCTTTGTAAAGGTCACTTTCTTTTATATTGCCACTAAGAATATAAACAATCTCACTATTTAGCTCGGGCAAATCATATTCATATCCATAAGCCTCAAGCTTTTTTAAAAATTCTTCTCTGCTTATCTTCTTTGTATTTATTTTTACACTCTGCAATGGTTTTGTGTTTAAGAATTCTAAAATCCTTATAGTTTTATCCAGTCCATAAGATTGTTCTAAATATTCAATCAAAAACTTCGGATATGAAAGCTTTATAGAAAGAAAATCTTTCAAATTTGTCTCCTTTATCCTCTCAAGTGCTTTCTCTATTTCGTCCTTTCTTCTAATCATGTTTCTGAGAACCGCATTGACAAAACCCTTTTGATGTCTGTTGACACTCTCAGCAAGATTACAAGCCTCACTGACTGTTGCATATTCGGGGATCTTGTCAAGAAATATGAGCTCGTATGTCGCTACTCTTAAAATGTTTAGAATTTTTTTATCTTTTATGCCTTTTGTTGCGACAAAGTTTATATAGTAATCAAGAAGGTTTTTAAACCTCAACACTCCATGGACAAGCTCAACAAAGAGTTTTCTGTCTTTTGGGTCTTTCAGTCTTTGATGGTACTTCTCCATTAAAATATCTGCATTAATGTTCTTTTTATTTTCAATTTCAGAAATGACCAAAAAAGCAGCTTTTCTTGTATTAATCTTTAATCATCCCTTCTTCTTTGAACTAAACTTAAATAATACAAAAGCTGAAGTATTGCAACCGCAACAGCTGCAACATACGTCATTGCTGCAGCATTTAAAACCTTTTTTACACCCTGTTCTTCAGAGGGCATAATTACTCCAGCAAGCTTTAAAGCTTGAATAGCCTTTCTGCTTGCATTTAACTCAACTGGTAAAGTAATCAAGGTAAACAAAACTGAAAGGCAAAATAGAAGTATTCCAAGATTTATAAAGATATCCCCATTTTTAAACAAAAGCCCTATCAATATTAGCGGAAATGCAAGGTTTGAACCTATGTTCACAACCGGTACCATCGTACTTCTTAAACGTAACCATGGATATTTTTCGTAGTGCTGTATAGCGTGTCCCGCTTCATGAGCGGCAACGCCCAATGCCGCAATGGAATTAGAATCAAATACACCACTTGAAAGTCTCAGCACTTTAAAGCGCGGATCATAATGGTCTGTCAAAAGACCAGGAACATATTCCACCTTAACATCATAAATACCATTTGCCCAAAGAATACTTTTTGCAACCTCTGCACCAGTTAGCCCTGAAAAACTTCTTATCTTCGAATATCTTGCAAAAGCAGATTGAACCATTATCTGGGCAAATATTGAAATTAAAAATGCAGGAATTGCAAAAATCAAATACATAGGGTCAAAATAGTAAAACATATTCTAACCCGCTCCCTTTTTACCTTAAAATATCACCTCTTTTTATTTTATACCCATTGACAAAATCTTTTGCACTTATTTTTCTGCCACCTTCTAATTGAAGTTCTTTTATCTTTATTGCACCGTCTTTCACCTTGATCACAATCCCACTATCGTCAATCTCTATAACTGTACCATTTTGCACATTTTCTATCTTCTTTTCATTTACAATCTCCATGTCATGGATTTTTAAGAGTTTACCTTTATAGGCGGTAAATATACCTGGCCAACCTTTTAGAGCTCTAAATCTATTATAGATTTCTATATTAGTCATATCCCAAGAAATCTGACCCTCACTTTTTTCAATTGGAGGAGCATACGTAGCTTTTGTCGAGTCTTGCTTAATTGGTGTAATATTTGAAATATTTTTTAAAGTTTTAATTAAAAGTCTCCCACCAAGCTCAGAAAGCTTGTTAGAAAGTGTTATTACATCATCATTTTTCTCTATTTCTATTTTTTCCTGAAGCAGAATATCTCCTGTATCAAGTTCTTCATCCATCTTCATAATTGTAATGCCTGTATAATTTTGCCCATCCATAATTGCCCTTTGAATTGGCGCAGCACCTCTATATTCAGGTAAAAGTGAAGCATGAACATTGATACATCCATATCTGGGGATGTGCAAAACTTCCTTCGGAAGTATTTTGCCATATGCCACAACTACAATTACATCTGGATTTATCTTTTTCAAGATTTCAAAAAACTCTTGGTTGCCTTTTAATTTCTCAGGTTGAATTACATTAAGATTAAATTTTAATGCAAACTCTTTGACCGGTGGTGGAGTTAGAATCTGTTTTCTGCCCACTGGCTTGTCCGGCTGAGTTACCACCAGTCTTATGTTAAATGTAGGATCTTCAATTAACTTCTGCAATATATTTACCGCAAACTCTGGTGTTCCCATGAAAACAATATCCAACGGCTATCCTATCTCCTTTCAGAAAATAGTTGTGTGTTTAGAACCATTATTCTAAGTCCATCTTTTGTCCCTTTGAACGTCTTTCTTCAATCTCTTCTTCTGTCACAAACCTTATCACCTTGTCAATAAACAAAACTCCATCAAGATGGTCAATCTCATGGCACAAAGCCCGTGCAAGCAAATCCTCAGCTTCAATTACAATCTCTTCACCGTATCTATTCTGCCCCTTTACGGTCACCTTTTTAGGTCTTTCTACTTCTCCCCACACATTGGGAACAGAAAGGCAGCCTTCAATATCTATCTGAGTTCCTTCAGAATGCTCTACAATGGGATTTACAATCTCAATTGCTCCATCGCCTATATCAATTACAATCGCTCTTTTTAATATCCCAACTTGAGGTGCTGCAAGTCCTATTCCGTTTGCTTCATACATAGTTTCTTTCATATCGTCAAGAAGGTCATGGAGCCTTTTATCAAATTTTTCAACAGTTTTAGATTTTTTCCGAAGTATTTCATCCTCATATGTTCTTATTTTTCTTAAAGCCATTTTGTGTTTCTTTACCCTCCTGTTACAGTGTATTCCAAGGGTTGACGTCTATTATAAGTTCAGCATTATTATAATTATATCTTTCTTTTATCTTATTTGCTACATCAATCATCTGCAAAGCCTTTTTAAATTTCACAAGAATATGATACCTATACTGATTCTCAACTTTGAAAATGGGGCTTTCACTTGGTCCATAGATTTTTGCATCTGCTGTTTTCGAATATTCCTCAAGCAATCTGTATACATTTTCTATTCCTCTTTGAGCATACTTCTCGTTTTGAGATACCACCACGAAATTTACTATGTATGCATAGGGTGGATACCCCATTGCTTTTCGCAGTTTTATCTCTTCTCTAAAAAAGCTCTCATAGTCGTGCTTTGATGCTGCAACAATACTGTAATCATCAGGATTGAATGTCTGAATTATCACTCTCCCTTGTTTTTCTCTCCCAGCTCTGCCAGCTACTTGAGTAAGAAGTTGAAATGTTCTTTCCTTACTTCTAAAATCCGGCATATTCAAAATAGTATCCGCATTTATCACTCCAACCAGAGTCAAGTCAGGAAAGTGGAGACCTTTTGCAATCATTTGGGTTCCAACCAATATGTCAGCCTCTTTACGCTTGAACCTGTTTAAAATTTCTTCAATAGCGTCTTTTCTGGTAGTGGTGTCTTTGTCCATACGTAAAATCTTAGCATCTTTGAAATACATTTTAATCTCATCTTCAATTCTCTGAGTACCACTTCCATACTGGCGCACATATTTACTACCACATTTTGGACATATACCTGTATACTTCTCTTTATAATTACAATAATGACATTTCAAATACCCACTTTTGTGATAGGTAAGAGAAATGCTGCAATTTTTACACATATACACGTAACCACATTCACGGCATATCACAACAGGTGAATAACCTCTTCTGTTTAAGAAAAGTAAAACCTGTTCTCCCTTCTGCAAGTTCTTTTCTATCTCAGATAGCAATAACCTGCTGAAGATAGATTTGTTACCTTCTAAAAGTTCCTTTTTCATATCCACTACAAATACTTCCGGCATTGTCATGTTTACTCTGCTCTTCAGGGTACAAAGAAGATACTTTCCTGAAATTGCCCAGTAATAGTGTTCGACCATTGGAGTTGCTGAACCTAAGACAACTGGAATGTTATTTATCTTTGCTCTCATCTGAGCAACCTCGACAGCATTTATACGGGGAGACTTTTCAGCTTTGTAGCTCGGTTCATGCTCTTCATCTACAATTATAAGACCTAACTCCTTTGCTGGGGCAAATATTGCTGACCTTGGGCCAATTACCACCTTTGCCTCTCCGCTTTTTAATTTCAGCCATGCCATCTGTCTTTGTAAACTGCTCATCTTACTGTGATAGACAACAACAGTAGTGTTTAATCTGTTTTTAACACTTTCAATCATCTGAGGAGTAAGAGAAATTTCAGGTACCATCAGGATTACACTTTTACCCTTTTCGATTACATACTTCATTGCTTGAATATACACTTCTGTTTTTCCACTTCCAGTTACTCCAAATAAAAGAATGTTTTTGTATACTCCTTCATCAAAAGCTGTCTTTATCACATCAAGAGCTCTATTTTGCTCATCAGTCAACCCGTATTGGGGTTCTGTCAACATGTTTTCCTTTTTATCTTCTAAACTTTTTAAAGGCTTTAATTCATATTTAAGTAATCCCTTTAAAAATAGACTTATAATCTTTTCTTTGTTCTCTTTTGCAAATTTTGAATTTGCCGAAATGGGTCTTTTTAAAATTTTCTTGTAAATCTCCTTCAATTCGCCCTCTAAATCTATCTCTTGGTCAGTCTTTGCAGAAATTTGGTATATATCTTTATTACTTATAAAAGGTGGAATAACCAATTCTAACGCCTGCCCCAATTTAAGAGCATAATAATCGCGGATAGAAAACGCAAGCTTTATTTGCTCCTCAGATACAACTGGGATTTTGTCAATTACACTAAAAATGCGTTTTAGCTTTTCCTTCTCAATATTTGTATCTTCTTTTACATTGACAATGAGTCCTTCTACAACCCTGTTCGAAACTCCAAAGTTTACATACACCCTTTTACCAACTTCGACAAGCTCTTCAAGATGTTCTGGTACCAAATAGTCAAATGTCTTATCCACGTTTGCATCTTGATAATTAATACACACCTCAGCAATCATTCTCAAAACTCCACCCATTAAAAGTATTACCTCTGCTCCTTTCTGCAGAGGTAATCCACTATGAAGTCAAATATTTTACTTGCCACTTCTCTTTTAGTAAGTTTGGAAAATTCCAAAATCTTATCCTTTGATATGAGTGTCACTATGTTCGTATCCACATCAAATCCAGCACCTTCTTGTAAAACATTGTTGGCAACAATTAAATCTGCATTTTTTTCATAAAGTTTTTTTTGAGAATTTTCAACTACATTTTCTGTCTCGGCTGAAAATCCAACAACAATTTGCCAATCTTTTTTAGTCTCTCCAGCATATTTTAAAATATCAGGGTTTTTTTCAAGTTCAATATGAAGATTTTGCCACTGGTCTTTTTTTATCTTTGACTCTTTAAAGTTTTTTGGTCTGAAGTCTGCAACTGCAGCAGAGAATATTAGTATATCATGCTCATCTTTCATCTTTTTTACTTCATCGTACATCTGAGAAGCTGTTTCAACATTGATTATTTTGATATCTGCATAGGTCTGAATGTTTACTGGACCTGATATTAGTGTAACTTTTGCACCTCTTTTATAGGCTTCTTCTGCTAACGCAAACCCCATTTTACCTGACGACCTGTTAGAAATAAACCTCACAGGGTCTAAGTATTCTCTTGTTGGCCCTGCTGTGATGAGAATGCTTTTGCCTTCTAAATCTTTTTTTTCAAGCAGTCTTTCAATTTCGATTATAATTTTCTGGTTTTCAGGATAACGTCCTTTACCATACACTCCACAGGCTAAAAGTCCTGCATCAGGCTCTAAAACATTTATACCCATCTGTTTCAGCTTTTGTATATTTGCCTGAACAATCCTATTTTCAAACATGTTCGAATTCATTGCAGGAACAACCAAAATGGGCTTATTGAAAGCCAAAAAGGTGGTTGATAAAAGATCATCGGCAATACCATTTGCAAATTTGCCAATGATATTTGCTGTTGCAGGTGCTACAATTAAGATATCTGCCCAGTTTGTCAAAGATATATGCTCTATATCATAGGAATACTCGCTTTCAAAGGTGTCAAGATAAACTCTGTTTTGAGAAAGAGTTTGCACAGTCAAGGGAGTTATAAATTTTTGAGCATTTTGAGTCATAATTATCTTAACATTAGCTTCAAGTTTTCTCAAAAGCCTGATTAACTCGCACACTTTATACGCTGCTATACCACCACATATTCCAATCAACACATTTTTATTTTTTAGACTCATTCTTTTTCACCGGCTTTATATACTTGTAGGAAATTTTGCCAGAAGCAGTTTCATTTACTGCCATTGTGACATATTTGTCAGAATTTAAATTTAAATCCATTTTTTTCTGAGCCTGTTCTAAAAGCTGTCTTGCACGTTTTGCAACAAGCACAGAGAGTGTATATTTATTGTCTACATACTGCAAAAGTTCATTAAGCCCAGGTCGAAGTAACATCCTATCTCACTCCTTTAAAAAACTTTGTATGTCAAATCTTCTTGTTTTAAGTTTCTCTACTTCAATAATCTTTTCAATTGCTTCAACAGCTTTATCAACATCATCATTTACAACACAATAGTCATACTTTGGCAAAAGCTTGATTTCACCTCTTGCAATATTCATTCTTGCCTCGATCTCCTCTTCGGTCTCTGTTGCTCTTTTCTTGAGCCTGTTATACAACTCTTGCATAGACGGTGGTAGCATGAATATGAGTACTGCATCTTCAAATTTAGACTTGATTTTCAACGCACCCTGTGTTTCAATCTCCAATATTACATCAAAACCTTTCTTCAATGTCTCTAAAACAAAATCCTTAGGTGTGCCGTAATAATTGTTGTTATACTCAGCATATTCTAACAAATTATCATTTTTTATATCATCTTCAAATTGTTCCCTGGAGACAAAAAAATAGCTGATACCTTCTTTTTCATCAGGTCTTGGTTTTCTTGTGGTCTTTGAAATTGAAAGTTTAATATTAGGATTTCTCTCTAAAAGTCTACCAACAACTGTACCTTTTCCAACACCTGCTGGACCTGATATAACGATTAAAAGCCCTTCTTTCATTTTTTGTCAACCTCATCATCAACATCAATATCTTCCTCAAAATCTTCTTCAGGCTCTATTACTCTGTGTGCAACAGTTTCTGGCTGGACAGCTGACAATATCACATGGTCAGAATCTGTTATAATAACAGCTCTTGTTCTTCTCCCGTATGTCGCATCAATTAGCATTCCTCTTTCTCTTGCTTCTTGGATTATTCTCTTTATTGGTGCAGAGTCAGGACTGACAATTGCAATCAGCCTGTTTGCTGAAACAATATTTCCAAATCCAATGTTAATAAGCTTTATATTACCACTGTTACTCAAAGAAACTCACCTCTACTCAATATTTTGAACTTGTTCACGGATTTTTTCAAGCTCATCTTTTAAGCTAACAACACAACTTGAAATCTCATAGATTATAGACTTTGCACCAATTGTATTTGCCTCCCTGTTCATCTCCTGGACAATAAAATCAAGCTTTTTACCAACAACTCCACCTTCTTCTATACACCCAACAAACTGATTTATATGACTTTTTAGCCTTACTAATTCTTCTGTGATATCACTCTTGTCAGCAAAGAGGGTTATTTCCAACATCAGCCTGTTCTCGTCTATGTTTTTTATGTCAAAGTATTCGCTTATTCTTTTATAAAGTTTTTCACGGTAATTCTCTACCAGGGAAGCTGAATATTGCTCTATAGTCTGAATTATCTCTTTTATCTTTTCAATTCTTTGTAATATGTCTTTTTTTAAATTTTCGCCCTCAGTCTTTCTCATATTATCAAGGCTTTTTACCGCATCCTCAATACAACTTAATAGCTCATTTTTTATTATATCACTGTCAAGTTCCTGATTTTCAATGACAAGTGCATCCGGAAGCTTTATGAAAGTTGACAAGCTAAAATCATCTTGAACCTCAGCAAAGTTCTCTCTAACAACATTTATCGCTTCTAAATACTGCTTGAGCAGCCCTAAATTAGGTATTATTCTGTAATCTTTTTCGCTAAAACTTTTAAAACTTACATAGACATCAACTTTTCCTCGCGAAATATATTTTGAGATAAGATTTTTTATCTCACTCTCAAACTTTACAAATTCTTTTGGTACTTTCAAGTTTATCTCTAAATATCTATGGTTTACACTCCTTATGTCAACTGAATACTCTCTTAGGTTTATAATCTGCTTTGAACCACCATAACCTGTCATGCTTTTAATCATTGCAGCAGAATCATTCCTTTCAAAATATTTAAGACAAAGTGCAAAAACTTTTTGCATTATCTATTTTAAAGTATTTTTACCCATAAAATCAAGAAAGGGTTATAATAATAATTGTACACCATCTTAAAAAGCAGGTGAATCTAAAATGATAATTGGTCTTGATGTGGGCGGAACAAATATCGACATTGTTGCAATTGAAAATAACAAAGTTGTTGATTATAAAAAATTTGAACTTGGCCATGACGTTCTTTCGTCTATATTGACAAGCTTAGAAGAATTTATAACAAAAGATCATATCTCAACTCTTAATCGTATTGTGCTCAGTACTACAATTACCACAAATGCAATTGTTCAAAACAAACTTGACAAAGTTGGAATGATAATCGAAAACGGTATCGGAGCAAATCCAGATTTTCTTATGTGTGCAGATGCTAATGTTTTGGTCGATGGTTACATAAACAACAGAGGTATTGAAGTTAAAAGTTTTTCTCCTCATACAGTAGAAAAAGCAGTCTCAGAATTTAAAAAGTTCTCAATAAGAAACGTAGGAATTGCTTGTAAGTTCTCTGTGAGAAATCCAAAACACGAGAATGAAATATATGATATTGTTAAAAAGCATTGTTTTGAGTTTATTTCCTTAGGCCACAGGATTTCTGGCAAACTGAACTTTCCGCGAAGAGTATTCTCAACATATCTAAATTCAGCTGTTTATAGCAGTTTTAAGCTTCTTTATAGTGCTATTTTAGAATTCTTGAAAGAAAAGAATTTACCTACTGAAATAGTGTTCATTCAAAAACCAGATGGTGGAATTATCAATTTAGAAAATTTAAAAGAATTTCCTATTTTCTCGATTCTGTCAGGACCCGCTGCTTCAGCACAAGGGGGTTATATCTTATCAAAACCCATCTCAAATGCAGTTATAATCGACATTGGTGGAACCACTACTGATATTTCATTTGTATGTAACGGCCAATTTGTCTTAGAGCAGTATGGAGCAACAATAGGAAATTATCCTACTTTAGTGCGTGCTATTTATTCAAGGTCTGTGGGAATTGGTGGCGACAGTATTGTAAAAGTTGAAGATTCTATCTCAGTTGGCCCTGAAACTGTAAAATCTTATGCAACTGATAGGGAAAACGTTGTAACCTTTTCTGACGTGCTACTGTACTCAACAAACTCTTCTTGTTTAGATAATAAGCTTCAAACTCGACTTATGAACTTATCCAAAAAAGTGAATATGTCCCT
Organism: Caldicellulosiruptor naganoensis; assembly: GCF_026914285.1. Classification (NCBI taxonomy): domain Bacteria; kingdom Bacillati; phylum Bacillota; order Caldicellulosiruptorales; family Caldicellulosiruptoraceae; genus Caldicellulosiruptor; species Caldicellulosiruptor naganoensis. The sequence goes on along the minus strand of NZ_CP113864.1, from coordinate 1,195,003 downwards.
TACACTTTTTTGTAATGAAGTATTAGAAATAGCTTTAAATGCAATCTCCAAGAAAATAAAAGAAGGTATTGAGTACATTAACTCCGCCCCTGTATATACAATCCAAAAACTCTTATACGGTGAGAAATTTGCTCCAGAAAAGGCAATTGTGATTGGTGGGGCTGCTGATTTGATTAGGGAACACTTAGAAAAAAAGTTAAAAATCAGGGTAGAAGTTCCTCAATATTATATGGTGGCAAACGCAATAGGGTGCGCACTCGGATCAGTCTCAAGAGAATATAATTTGATTGCAGACACTCAGCAAGGAAAAGTTTATATACCTGAACTGAATAAGTGTGAAAGTGTTGATATAGATTTTACTCCTGCCCAAGCAAAGGATTTTCTGATAAATAAGATCATAGAAGCAGGGGATGCTCTTTCGGCTGAGGAGATAGAAATTATCGAGGAGAATTCATTTAACATGATTAGAAACCTTAGGTATTGTGGAAAGATAATTAAGATTAAAGCACAGCTAAAGCCCAAATTGCAAGAATTAAAATAAATGGAGGGGTTTAATAATGCAAAAAGCACAAAACAAACTTGGACTGATACTTTTTCCTGCCTTTGACTGGAAAATTACACCTACACATCCCGAGAGAGAAGAAAGACTTCTTTATACCATTGACCAAATTGAAGAAGAAGGTCTTTTTGACTATGAGAATATATTTGTGTACAATCCTGAAGTAATTGACGACAAATATATAAACCTTACACACTTTTGTATCCCTGACGTTGATTCGATTGTAACCATTTCACATAAAATAGCAGCGGGCAGTAGCATCACAATAGCTAAAAAAGTTTTGTCAAACGAGGTTACAAAAGGGTTTGCTTTGATTCGCCCCCCTGGTCACCATGCTCACAGAATAACATATGGTGACAGAGGATTTTGTATAATAAACAATGAAGCAATAATGGTCGAATATTTAAGGAAAGAGCATAAAACAAAAAAGATAGCAATCATTGATACAGATTGTCATCACGGCGACGGAACACAGGATATATTCTGGAACGACAAAGATGTTCTTTTTATATCCCTGCATCAAGATGGAAGAACACTTTATCCTGGAAGTGGTTTTACAAACGAAATAGGCGGCCCAGCTGCAATTGGGTACACTCTCAATTTGCCTTTGCCACCTTATACTTCAGATGAGGGATTTTTGTATTGTTTGGAAAATTTGATCCTCCCTATCTTAGAAGAATTTAAACCTGAGATTATCATAAATTCAGCTGGACAAGATAATCACTACTCCGACCCTTTGACAAATATGAACTTTTCAGCACAAGGCTATGCTAAACTCACCGAAAAATTAAATCCTCATATTTCGGTGTTAGAAGGTGGCTACTCTGTCGAAAGTGCTTTACCTTATGTTAATCTCGGCATAATATTTGCCCTTGCTGGTATTGATTACTCTAATATTAAAGAGCCTGACTATGACTACGAAAAGTTAAGGCAATCGACAAAAATAAGTGAATACATTAAAAGATTGTGTGAAAATGTATACACTATATGGAAAAACAAAGAGCAGACTGAGCATGATCTCAAGAAAAAATACCAGAAATATTTTACACGGAAAAAATCGATATACTATGACACCATGGGATTTTTAGAACAGCAGCTTGAGAGTATTAAAATTTGTAACAAGTGCTCAGGACTTATAACTATTGAATCATATTGTTTAAACTATAGGGTCTTTGCGATTACAATACCACATGATGCCTGTGATGAGTGCTATGATGAGGGATATAAACTTTTTGCTACTACTGACATTGGCAGTTTTTCTCACATAATCTTACAAGATAAAAGAAACTTTGAATTTCACAAAAAAGAATATTCAAAATAGTTTTTAGTTCATGCTAATTTTCTTTTTCTTACGTTTTCACCATTAATCAGCACTAAATCTCCAAGTTTAAAACCAAGTTTTTTAGCCAAGAATTCACATTTAATCTTGAGAAGATAAAATACATTGCCTTGAATTTCCTCAAACTCATCTATGGATTCAAAGTTTGCTTGACCTTTTGAGATTATAATATCAGCACTTAAGATTAATTGTTTAACTTGTGAAGATACTTTGTCCTTAGGAATACCCAAAATTCCTACTCCTGTATCAACAACATTTGCAATTTTGTCCATCCCAACTTCTTTTGCATCTTCCAATGTTGAATCATTCAGGATAGGCTTTGTCTTTACTATATAGTATACATTCTTGCCCATTTGGTTCAGTACTTCTACTAAAATCTTGTCAAAGACAATCTCTCCTGCGTTGTCTCCAGCAATTACAATATCTTTGCCGTCTTGAATCTTATTCTTTAACAAAAGATAGTCGTCTATTGAAAAACCAAATTCAAAAGCATGAGAAAGCTCGCTTTTAACATCAAAATCTCTTTTTATACCTAAATCAATTACATTTCCTGCTACAGCCGCCTTTAAAGCGTTGTAAAGAGGATCATCTGTATTGAAAACCCTTTTCTTTACATCTTCATAAAGCTCAAGTGCCAAGGCATTAGACTGCTTTTTAGCATAGTAGTATGGATCTTCGCTTTTTATAATTTCATACGTCTTAAGTAAAACAAGTGATGAATTATAAGCTGGTGATGCTTCAGGGTCCAAGGTTTTTATAAAATCCATAAGCTCATACAGTACTTTTCTTTTTTCTTCATCAGGTATATTTACCATCTCCATACATGAAATAGCCTGTTTTAAATAACAGTGAATACAATCTATAAGAGCTTCCATAAGTTTATAATCTCCTTTCTTCGAACCTGCGTGTTCGTAAATAATATTTAACATCTTAAATTAATACAATAACTCTTGATTTATTGTCAAGGAGAATATTATAATTTTATTGTACTTGCTCCATTAGCTCAGTGGCAGAGCGGTCGATTCGTAATCGACTGGTCGGGGGTTCGAATCCCCCATGGAGCTCCATGATGAAACTAAAAACATAAGAAAACCTGTCAGGTTGGCAATTAACCTGACAGGTTATCTTTTTAATGAGTTCAAAGCAACTAAAACACAAGCATCGTTAATAGGAACTATCCCAAGTTCTTTGCACATATTGATAAGTCTAACATCATCTGCACCTGGTTGAAACCAGATATACTCTACTCCTATGCTTGCTGCTTCCTTTATATATTTTTCACCCTTCTTTGGTGAGACAATCATACTCACACATTCAATTTTGTGAGGTACTTCTTCAAGGCTTTTATAAACCTTGTTCCCTTCGATATCACTATAGAAAGGATTTACAGCAAAAACGTTATATCCTTTTTCAAGCAATCTTTTGAACACTAAATAACCATATTTTTCTTTGTTTGGGGTTGCCCCACCACCGCCCAATTTTTAAGTTTGAGTGCTTTCTCAATTACCTGCTCCATCTTCAGCATCCTCATTTCCTACTCATAATAAAGTTATATACTATGTCCAAGCGCGTATCATCAAATTCGAAGGTGTCCTTGCCAATTGAAATTAAAAGCTTGTTCCCCACCACACTCATCTTTAAATCTTCGCCATATTTATCTTTGTACATCTTTTTTAAGCTAATCATAAACTGTTTTACATTTTCCTTCCTGTATTCAAATAAAAACTCATCTACTGCATCTACAATGTCATATTCTTTTACTACAACAGGATCACGCAATACCCCTTCTCCTCTAATTTCAACTAAATTAGCCTTTCTATCAACTATAATTTTAAACTCATTTGCTTTTGTTTCGAACATCAGTTCTTTAAAACTTTCAGAGACATTGTAAGTAATCACAGAGAAGAATCTATCAGAAGGATATATTATCCGGGAAATATCAACACAAGCTTCAATGATATTATTAATTAAATAAGCATCCATTTTTTCGGCTAAAGCTGCATCCTTGAATTTTGTTGCAAATTCGTTATAATCTTTATAAGGAATAATAGTGTATTTATCGTTTTCTAACTCCTTTAAATCGTCTACAAAAAAGTAGGCAAAACCTGCGTTTCCATTTTCGATGTCGTATTCTTCAAAGGAGTAGCCCATTATTACAGCGTATCTTTTCATGGCTCTCCCCTCCAATCTAAAAAACATTTCTTATATATTATATACCACTCAAACGCACATTTGTATTAAAAATTTTTTAAAAAATATTTTCGATCTTGAGTAAAGCCATGTCTTTTACATGATTAACATAAAACTTCAAAGTGCTAAGTTCAGACAAAAGTAAATCTTTATTGCCTTGTTCAAGTAGTTCTTTTGTTTTTGCTATCTGCTCTTCTATACTATCTATCTCCTGATGTTCAATCAACACAGCCAACTGCTTTTTATACTTCTTCCATTCTCTAATGGTATCACGAAAGCTTGATTTTGCAAGTGTATAATTGTTATAATCATGTATTCTTGTTAAATTACTTTCAAGTTGTTTCGTAGCTCCAATTATTATGTTAGTAGAGATAACTGTTAAAACAACAATCAAAACTATAAAGCTTATAATAATATACCATACTTTCATTCTATTCTATCTCTCCTTTTCTTGAACAAACCAATTACCCTCAGGGTCGATACATGCAAAAAATACTTTATCAATACTATTAATTCCTCTTTTCTGAATCTCTGATATTATCTGTTCTTTGCTAAGGTTTGTGTATTTTAGTACATCCTCTTTAATTTTTCCATCTACTACGACACTTACAGGAAGTCCCTCGTATTTTGTTTGTATACACAAATCTGCAGGTGTTACAGGCCTTTTTTGTGATTTTGGAAGCACTGAGATATCTCCATCTGTTTCTAATATGGCATACTCAATGTCATGAATATTGAAATATCCTTTAATTCTCAGCTGTTCCATTAAATCATTCAAACTGTATCGTGTCTTTCTGAGAGCATCTTCCAGTATTCTCCCTTTAGCAATTAATATTGTAGGACTTCAACAAACCAATTTTTTCATAAGGTCAGATTTCAATGTACTAAAGGTGATCAAGGTTTGTAAGAACAGTAGTGTCAGAATTGGAATAATTCCATTTAGAAAGTGGAACACCTGTATTTTGCATGGGCACAGCAGCAAGTTCAGAAATCATTATCGTAATTACAAGTTCAAATGGTTGAAGTTCACCCATTTGTCGTTTTCCCATCAGTCTCATCACTAACACAACCAAGACATACAAGATAAGTGTTCTTATAAATACTGTGATAATCAAAAAAATGCTCCCTTCTTTGGAGTATTTCTATTTACTATTTTTCCAAAGAATGAGGCACTTATTCTTATTTTCTTCCAGACAAGTTTTTCAACATTACATCCTTACATAGTTTCTTTGGTCTACAATTACCTACTGAGATTAAATATTTTTTATACATCTTCTTCTTAAAAGTTTCATTCTTTACTTTATTTTTAATTCCTAATAAACATTTATAAAGGTAAAACATCTTTTTGCTACTATTGATGTTATGATAAAAGGAACAATTACCTTTTTCAATAAGTTTCTTTGTCTTTGCTGAATCTATGATAATATTAAAAAGAACATACCCAATCTCTAACATTTTATATTCTAAGGTCAAAAGAAATATGTAAACAAGTGCCATTTCAGCAAAAGAAACTCTGTATGGTTTTGCTTTTTCTATCATTTTTAAAACGTACTCTTTTATTTCTTTTGTAGGAACACCATGCATATTTTGCAGCAGAGAAATAACAAAGGTGTCAAATTCTTCTTTAAGCTGAGTGTAGAAAACATAATCTTTTTCAAAATAAGCAAAGAGACTTATATAAAATTCTAAGATTGAAAACAGTTCTCCAATTCCCGCTGAATTTTCACTAAGGATGATATACGAAAGTCGATCTAAAATTTCAATCAAATCAGATTTTGATTTCTCACTTATCTTTATTTGTTTTTTTGAAAGCATCTCAAAAATTTTTTTCAACTGTTTTACCAAATACAAAACCTGATTAGCTTCCAGTCTTTGAATATTATGAGATATGAGGGTAAAATAATCTGTAATAAGCGTTTCAAAAATATCACTTTTGCTGCTTTGAAATTTGTCAAGCAATATACTCAAAAAATCAATTGTTTTTTTAAACTCTTCTGTCCTCTCAGACAGAAGAGCATTTTCTGTATTTTTGAGTAATATTCCTATTATTTCCTCTAAATAGCTATTATTTTTTTCTTGCTCAATAAGAAGTTGAAAAGATTTTGGATTATCAAGTACAGAAAGTAGCAGTGTTGAATCAAAGAACAGATTTGTCTTTCTAATAAATTCTTTTATGATTAAAAATTGTTCATTAACTCTTTCTACTTCCCCTGCTTTTGCAAAACCATTTAAATCCTTTAGCATTCTAATGAAAAGCTTTTTTGGTTGACTTATTGTATAAAAGATACAAAAATAGATGATTACTACCAAAATATCAACAAATGAAATAATTATATCAAAATTAACTCCTTTAACTATCCACTCTGAAGAATAATCAACTACATTTACTGAGGCAAGCATAAAGGTCGTATGAAGTAAAGACACACCTAAAAAGACTACTAAGATATCATTCCAGCAAAGGCTCAAAATGTAATTTGAAATCTTTGGTGAATATTTAACGCTCAAAAATCTGATTAGTAAGGAAATTGTAATTACTGACGAAAGAAAGATAAATATCTGGTATGATAAGAGCCAGCTCAAAAGTCTATTTGCACTGAACCTGTCATGTGAAAAAACATTAGGTGCTAAATAGTAAAGGGCTACTACAATTAAAATAGAGGAAAGCATTCGCCTTCCTCTAAAAAGCTTTATCTTTGCCATTCTTCTATCATCCTCGCAAATCAAATATGCGTTTCGTTTCTTCTCACTTCGTGGAAGTTCCCGATTCTACACATTCTACACAATATTATTTCAGCAGACACTCCAATTTTATTCTTAAACTCATGAAAAATTAATTCCTTCATTGAAGTGGTGTAAAATTCATCTTCAACTTCAACTTTTAATGTGAGCTTGTCTCGGAAATCCACTCTTTCAATAATAACCTGATACTCACTGCCAACACCCTTAATAGCCTTCAAAAAAGGTGTCTATTTGCGCTAGGAAAATGTTAACACCTTCTACCTTAACCATATCATCGGTTCTGCCAACTATTCTGTCAATTCTCGGATATGTAGAGCCACCTCGGCATACTCCAGTCATCTTGCGTGTAATATCTCTTGTTCTGTACCTTGTAAGAGGAGCACCTTCTTTTTGCAGGATTGTTATAACAAGTTCAACAAACTCACCATCTGGAACCTCTTGGCCTGTTTGTGGTTCAATCACTTCAAAGTAAAGATAGTCATTCAAAATAGTGAAGTCCCTCATGATATTTGCAGTCAATGGCAATACCTGGTTCATAAATTTCTGTAAGACCATATATATCAAACGTTTCTACTCCTAAATACTCTTCAATTGTTCTTCTTTGTTTTTCTCCCCATCTTTCCGAACCAAATATTTCAACCCTCAAGTGAATTTTATCTTTTAGCCCTCTTTTTACTACTTCTTCTGCAAGCAAAAGACCGTATGAGTCGGTATTATCATTGCACCTAAATACTCAGCCCCGAGCTGAAATCCAATTCCTGCTGTCCAAAGCCCATAGCTCGGTGTTACTTGTACCCTGTCAAGTTCGGTAACACCGGCGAAATTGATAACATCTTTTCATCATCTCTTTCCAGTCGTCCACATCTTTTTGTGTATAAGGTATTATTACCGGAAGTCAAGTTGTTCCTGACGATGAGTGAATTCGCATTATCTTTTTTTAATCTGTTGACATAAGTCCTAAAGGATAAGCTTCTCTTACTTCTTCTTTTGTAGTGAAAGGAAGTTTTTTTATATCATCTAGACTTTTAATACCATTTAAATTAATACCAACTCCTTCATATTTTCTTTTGTAGAAATGACTATTTTTGAAAACATTTTCGATTTGTCTTAAAAAAAGTTTTTCTCTTAACTTTCTCATCTCAACTTTCTCTATCTATCTCTTCTCCTCTCTTCTCATCTTTGTGGATTACTTTTATTTTAATATTTTTCATAAACCTTTTCAACCAAAAGTTTATTCATATCAACCATTTTTGGTGGTAACAGTTCACACAATGCTGCCCAAATTTCCTCTTTTTAAAAAGGCAACAGCAAATTTTTGCAAATCAAAGTAAGTATTGCAATGTTTTCTGCTTTTGGTACACCCAGTTCGACTGCTATATTATGTGCATCAAGTTGATATATATATGCTTAAAATGTTTTTCAAAAAACTCCAAAATTTCTTCTTCCTTCACATTCTTCGGACAGAAATTTGCACAAAGACCACATCCAGCGCAAAGTGTTTTGTCTATAAAGACGTTTTGGTTTGCATCCTCACTAATTGCCGGGCAACCTGTAGCCGTAAGACATGCCTTACAATTTATACATTTCTCATTTAGTCTGTAGTAGTAATTATATTTCTCCAAAGCTGCACATTTTCGTCTAAATATAATAACAGAGAGTTCATCTTTTTCTATAAACTGCTTAACTCCTTGAACACACAAATTAAAATTCTCATAAGGATCGATTACCAAAACATCTTTTTACCAATTCCCCTAACCAAATCAGCTGTTCCAACCTTCTTACCATCCTCTCCCGTTACCTTTTGGCCAATACCGGGATATGGCTGAAACCCTGTCATTCCAGTTGTTAGATTGTCTAAGATACAAATTGTGATGTTGTGTTTGTTATATATGCATTCACAAGACCTGTAATGCCACTGTGAAAAAATGTGGAGCCTCCGATAAAAGCAATTATTTTCTTTTTGCTCTCTATAAGTTTTAATCCTTGTGCTATTGTGATACTTGCACCCATACAAAAGCAGGTATGTATTGCTGAAATCGGCTTAGCAAAACCAAGGGTGTAGCAACCTATATCTCCTGTATAGATCACATCTTTACCTTTGCAAGCATTTTTAACTATCAAAAATGAATTTCTATGAGGACATCCTGCACAAAACTGTGACTGGCTTCTTGGTACGTCAGGTACTGTTACAGAGTTTTTTGCACTAAAAGAACTTCTTTTCTTGTAATGTCGAGAATTATTTTCTTTACCTTGTCAACATCAGGTTCTCCAGCAGATGGGACATAACCATTTCGCTTGCCATATGTAGGAATATACATTCTATTTTCAAAAAGCCCAAGTTTTGTCTCCTCTTCAATAACAGGGTCAAGTTCTTCTATAAATATTGGCATTCTTTTCCGTGTAGCAAAATCTAAGATTGTCTTGTCATCCATAGGATGTGCCACAGGTTACTTTTAGAATAGAAAACAAGTCTTCAAATCTTTTTATTGCTTCTTTCACGTAAAAATATGATACTTCTGAATTAGCAATTCCTGTTTCTCCATCTCCTTCAACAATATTCAATCCTTCTAACTCTGATTTCATCTTAGTGAGTTTATCTTCAAGTTCAATGTGTTTTATATAAGAAAGTCCGGGAAGTATCACACACTGAGTTTTTTTTGAAACCTGAAATCTTTTTCTTTTCCCTTTTAAATTCAAATTCCAATGTCTCGTTTGAATGGCAAACACGTGTGGTCATTCTAAAGATAACAGGCAGTTTATACTTTTCTGAAACTTCATATGCCACTTTTACAAGAAAAATGCTTCTTTTGGAGATGAAGGGTCAAAAACGGGCAAGTTGCAAAACCTCGCAAAATTTCTGGTATCCTGTTCTGTCTGAGATGATGAGGACCCGGGTCATCTGCAACAAATACAATCAAACCCACCTTCTATTCCAATAATTGATAGCGAAAGAAGTGGATCTGCGGCAACATTTAGCTCCACCTGTTTCATTGTCACAACACTTCTTGCTCCAGCCAAACTTGCACCCGCTGCAATTTCAAGTGCAACCTTGTCATTGACAGACCACCCAACATAAAAAATCATTATCTGAAAAGTTTTTGAGTGTTTCTATAACTGCTTCATTGCCCATTAAGATTTTTTCATACCTTTTATCACCTTTAAAGATAATGTTTTTTGTCTTTTTTATTATACAGAAATTTTAGTGCGTTGCAAAATGTCTTTTTGAATATTATTAAATAGAATATAAAAGAAGGTGGAAAAAATGAAAGAGGAGCTACAACTCAATAAACGCCGGTTTTTTCATTTTAGAAATATTCTCGAAAATTATATAAGAACCCAACGACATCTCGAAGAGTACAGTGAGTTGTTGACTTTTGAAAAAATTCAACAAATAATTCAAAAGCAAATAAGAAGAGAGGAACAAATAAACAATATTCAAAAAGCAATTTTGAAAGAACATGATAAAGAAACCGAAGTAAGGAATCTTGTAAAAAATTTTCTGTACACTGAAGGATATTTGCAACACTATATAGAAAAACTACCAAAATATATTTTAAACAACATTTTGAGACGTCAGTATTATAGAAAGATTCAGCTTGAGAATTTAATTAAAAAAGCTGACGATGAAGAATAAAAAGATCTTTTAAAGAATAACAACCAAGAGAATTATAAAAACTAATCATAGAAAATCTAAAAAGGAGTTGAAAGTAAAATGAAGGCAACAGGAATTGTAAGACGCATTGACGATTTGGGTCGAGTGGTTATTCCAAAAGAAATAAGAAGAACTCTTAAAATTAGAGAAGGTGACCCGCTTGAGATATATACAGATAACGAAGGTGAGGTCATCTTAAAGAAGTACTCACCAATTGGAGAGATGGGAGCATTTGCAAAAGAGTATGCAGAAACTCTCCATCAAGTAAGTGGACACATTGTAATTATAACGGATAGAGATAGAGTAATTGCTGTGGCAGGTGCCTCAAAAAAAGATTATATGGAAAAACCATTGAGCCAAGAACTTGAAAGAATTATGGAGGAAAATACTATTGTGTTTGTAAAATCTGAAAATGACATGAGTAGCGTGCCTATTGTTGAAGGAGACAACACAAGATATACTGCTCAAATTGTAAGTCCAATTTTGTCTGAAGGCACTGTGATTGGAAGTGTTATAATGTGTTCAACCGAATCAAATGTGAAAATGGGAGATTCAGAATACAAGCTTGTTCAAGCTGCAACATCATTCTTTGGAAAACAGCTTGAACAATAGTGGTTTTAAACAAATTTTTATTTTTTGGCTGTAGGTTTTTATGCCTACAGTTTTTTTTAATGTAATAATAGAGTATAATAGACAATGTGGCATTTATATCAGTTTTTAAAAAAATCCTAAGAATTTCAAAGGTAATAAATTAATCGGTTGGGGGTCATTAAATGTTTGGATTAACCTCTGATTTGACATCAGACAAGTCGTTGCAAAGAAGTCTTAATTTCGTCATTCTCGGAATTACTTTCGGAATTGTATTTTTCAATGTCACAATGGGTTCACCAGTTGCTGGCTTTGCCAAAGTTATTGGTTTTGGAGATTTAATGTATGGGATTATGCTGGCACTACCCGTTTTAGGAGGAGTTGCTCAGGTCTTTGCGTCATACATATTAGAAAAATCAAAAAAGAGAAAATCTATATTCCTGATAAGCGGTTTTTTACATAGGCTTCCGTGGGCTTTAATAGCAATTTTACCGCTTTTTTTAGGCAAAGGGTCTTATACATTGCTATTCTTATTGGTTGGGCTTATGACAATCTCTTCTATTTCAAACTCATTTACTAATGTATCTTTTTGGTCCTGGATGAATGATTTAATACCAGAACACATTAGGGGACGGTTTTTTTCAAGAAGGGCAACTATATCAACAATTATTGGAATGTTAAGCGGTCTTGGAATTGGAAAATTTTTGGACTCCCATAACACTTTAGCGGGTTTTTCGATTGTGTTTGTGTTTGCTGCAATAATGGGAATGCTGGACATTAGTTGTTTCTTTTTTGTAAAGGATCTGCCAATGAAAAATGAAGAAACTCAATTAGATTTAAAAAAGATGTTTTTATCTACACTCAATAACAACTATTTTAGAAAGTTCATGGTATTCTTTGTAATATGGAATTTTGGGCTTAATATTGCAGGTCCCTATTTTAACATGTACATGATAAAGGACCTGAAAATGAGCTACTTTGACATAATATTACTCACTCAGATTGTCAGCAACGTCGTTACAATTTTGACTTTGCCATACGTCGGAAGAATAGTCGATAAAATTGGAAATAGGCCTATGCTTCTTTTGTCAACAGGGCTTATATCTTTCCTTCCCATAATATGGTGTTTTACTAATGTAAACAATTACAAGTTTTTGGTCACAATTATTAGTATATTTGCAGGACTTTTATGGCCGATAACTGACATGGGAAATAACAATCTCATTTTGAAGTTGTCTGGCCAAAGTCAAACATCCATGTACGTTGCTGTCATCAATTTGTTCAACGCCATATTTGGAAGTGCTATTCCTATTATATTGGGAGGATATCTCATTGAAAACATAGCACCATTTGCAGTTGTTTTTCTGAAAAACCATTTAGGAATAAATATCGTCTCATATCATATAGCCTTTTTTCTATCAGGCTTAATTAGATTTTTTGCTGTGATTTACTTGAAAAAGAATGTGAAAGAACCTGGAGCAAAGAGCCTCAAAAATGTGATAATCAACAAGATAAAAAGAAGCTAAAAATACAAACAAAGATGCCCACTTTTTAAAACTGGGCATCTTTGTTTGCAGGAGTATAAATATGCGACCAGGTCTGTAAGCCGAGTTCTGTCGAGAACGGCTATTTCTCTGTGGGTCTGATGTTGCCATCAGACCTCATGCGACCAACCCGGGAACGCAGCGGGCCACTGCATTGTTCCCCTATTTGGTCTTGCTCCGGGTGGGGTTTGCACAGCCAGTTAGTCGCCTAACTGCTGGTGAGCTCTTACCTCACCTTTTCACCCTTACCACCCACCAAAACAGCAGGTGGCGGTTCTTTTCTGTTGCACTTTCCTTGGAGTCGCCTCCACCGGGTGTTACCCGGCACCCTGCCCTGTGGAGCTCGGACTTTCCTCACAAGGTGAAAGTATCTTCACCTTGCGCAGCCGTTCGACCTGCTCGCAGTATATTATTATAATCTCTCTGCATTTTATGTCAACTGCTATTTCTCCCTGTTTACCAAATAATTTGTAAGCTCAATTAGAAGTCCTGTTTTATCGTATTTCTCTATTATCTTAATAGCTTTTTGTGAAAAACTCTGAACATATTCTTGAGCTTTTTCAACACCATAGTAAGTCACAAACGTATTCTTCTTCTCTATTATGTCCTTTCCTGTGCTTTTACCTATTTTCTCACTATTACCTATTAAGTCTAAGACATCATCTCTAATCTGAAAGGCAAGACCTAAGTTTTTCCCATATTCTTCAAAATCTGATATTACCTCTTGAGGTGCTCCTGCAACATAAGCGCCACATACACAAGAGGCCTGAATTAGCTTAGAAGTCTTTTTAAGATGCATCTCATAAAGCAAGGTTTCATCTTCAATTTTTTTACCAGAGTTTATTACATCTATAACCTGTCCACCTATCATACCTTCTGTTCCTGAAGCCTTGAAAAGATATCTCGCCGCCTCGATAAAGTTAATATGTGCATTGTTTTTGAGTATCCACTCAAGGCAAACCTCTGCTGCCTTGTTCAGAAGCGCATCTCCAGCAAGGATAGCTATTGCTTCACCAAACACAACATGGTTTGTTGGCTTTCCTCGGCGCAAAATATCATTATCCATTGCAGGCAGGTCATCGTGAATCAAAGAGTATGTGTGAATCAGCTCTATTGCACAGGCTATGTCAAGTATCTTCTCATCAACTTCTTTGCCACTTAAAATCTCATAAGTAAGCAAACACAAAATTGGTCTTAGCCTTTTCCCGCCTGCAAAAACACTATATCTCATTGCTTCATATATAACTTCTGGAGAATTCTTTTCAAGCAGCCTGTCAAGATGCTTGTCTACCTTTTCTTGAGCATATTTCAAATACTCTATTAAACTATTAGTATTCATTCTTTTTGTCCTAAGCCTCCATATATATCATTTGTTATATCATCTTCAACATACTCACCGTTTAACTTTTCAATCAGAACAACTCTCTTTTCCACCGAACGCAGAATTTCATTACATAACTTTGAAAGCTTTATACCTTCCTCATAAAGTTCTATCGCTTCATCCAAAGATAAATTCCCTTCTTCTAAACTCTTTACAATTTCTTCCAAACGTTTCATTGCATCTTCGAATTTTATATCATTTCTTGGATCTGCACTCACCTATTCATCCACTCCTTCTTGAATCCAAAACACTCTTGACTTGATAATCCCGTCTGCAATATGCGTTACTATTTCATCACCTACATTTATCTGTTTTACACTTGTGATTACTTTTGAATTATGTATTGTAACCGAATACCCTCTCTTTAGAATATTAAGTGGATTCAATGCAATCAATTTTTCCAATTTAAGCTGCAACTCGAACTCTTTCGTTTTCCAAAAACTTTCAAAGGCTGCGTTTAGCCTTTTTTGTAATATTTCATAATGGTTTTTGGCATTTGTAAATCTAACATAAGGATTCAAGTCTGATAATCTCTTTTCTAAAACTCTTAGAGTACTTGATACATTGTGCAATTTTTTACTAAGCAAAAACGTAAGTTTGCCAGAAAGCAAATTTACATCCTGCGCAAATTTAGTAACTTTATTTGAAGGTGAATTTTGATATAGTCTATAAACTTTGAGTTTCAAATTTTCTGCACTTGACTCTATTTTTTTTAAAATTGATTTTTTCATCCTTTGTTGATATTCATCTAACTTTTCCATAGCCTTGTTTTGAAACCCGACAACAATCTCTCCTGCATTCGTCGGAGTTATAGCACGAAGGTCAGCAACAAAATCTGTCAAGACATAATCCCTCTCATGTCCTACCGCGGAGATTACAGGTATTTTTGACTCAAATATCTTTCTTACTACCATCTCATCATTAAAAGCCATTAAATCCTCAAAAGCACCACCGCCACGCCCAACAATTATAACTTCTACTGGCAAGATAGTGTTAAAATAATCTATTCCCTCACATATCTCGTAAGGAGCGTTTTGGCCTTGCACCGAACAGTTGAATATATAAACTTCTATATTTTCAAATTTAGAATAGATAGTGTTGAGAATATCTCTTACAGCTGCACCATTTTTTGAAGTAACAATGCCTATCTTTTTTGGATATCGAGGAATTTCTTTTTTATGTTTTTGGTCAAAAAGCCCTTCTTGCCTCAGTCTTTCCTCAAGTTGTTTGAGTTTTACAAACAGCTCACCAAGACCAATATCGGTAATTTCACTTACCTTTACCTCAATTATTCCCTCTTTCTCATAAAAGATGACACTACCCTTGATTAAAACCTTTGCTCCATGTCTTACCTCAACCTTTCTGTCAAACCAAAAATATACACACTTTACTTTTGCATCGTATTCTAAATCTTTAAGTTCAAAATACAAATGCTCACCTGATAAAGAAGGTTTAATGACCTCTCCTTTAAGGTATATATTCTTAAGTAGTACGTCCATTTCAACCTTTTTTCTCAGATAACTGGTAAGCTCATAGACACTCCATTCTTTTTTAGCCACAATATTATCAAACAACATCTTTTTACTCTCTTTTCACCTCATTTGCAGCAATACTACCAAGGATACCATTTACAAAACTTGGTGCTTTTTCTACACCAAAGATACTCGAAAGGTCCACAGCTTCATCTATTGCAACAGATATTGGAATCTCTTTTTCAAACAAAAGCTCATATACTGCAATTCGCATAAGTTCGAGTTCCACCATTGGAATTCTATTCAAAGGCCAATCTTTAGAATACTTTTCAATAAGACTGTCTATCAGCGTTTGATTTTGAACAACTCCTATCAAAAGCCTTTTTAAATACTCCTCATCTATCTCTTTAAAATTTTCATCTGGGCTTAATTCTTTGAATTTGTTTAGAAACTGAATGATATCGCCTTCATTGTTTTGAAATCTATATGCATATAATATCTTCATACAAAGCTCTCTTGTTTTTCGTCTTTTATGCATTGTTCTCCTCTTCCATCCCCTTTTTTACCATGGTAAATGTTTGTCTAAAAACTCTATTAACTTCTTCTTTTCAAAATAGCGACCACCAATGAATACACCCAGTGCTATGCATAAGAATATAAACAATGTCCTCCAAAAACCAAAAATT
This sequence comes from Caldicellulosiruptor naganoensis, assembly GCF_026914285.1. Taxonomy (NCBI): domain Bacteria; kingdom Bacillati; phylum Bacillota; order Caldicellulosiruptorales; family Caldicellulosiruptoraceae; genus Caldicellulosiruptor; species Caldicellulosiruptor naganoensis. The sequence continues at coordinate 1,178,853 of NZ_CP113864.1, read as the reverse complement.
AAAACAAATATAGCAAAAATGAGACCTATACTTCCCCCAACTACCTCACCTACATGCTTTAAAACAAATTCCCATATTAATTTCATATCAACACCCCTACCTCAGATGAGTAATTGAAGTTTGAGGGGCAACCATATCTTTTACATGCAAATTCACACTTTTAACCGGAATACCTATCGCAGTCTCAACATGATTCTTTATAGCATTTTGAACCTCTTTTGTCAACTCAGGTATATTTACATCACTTACAACAAGGGCATCAATATGGTATTCAACACCATTTTCATCAAAGTCTATTTCAATTACTGCATCTTTTATTCCTTTTATATCTTTTATAGCGCTATATCCAGCTGATTCAAATGTCTTTGGTGATATGACAAGATTGCCAAGTTCATTTGCGTGAATTATACCAAGCCTTACTTTTTTCTTCTTAACTCCAGTAAACATTACAGCAAAGCCCATTATTATAATCAAAAGCGGTATAAGCCCATAAATAGGGTTGTTCACATATTCATAAACTGCACTTTGAACGCTATCGACGCTAAACACACCGAGAGGCAAAAGGATAGCAAAAACAGAAGCTACAATTACTACTAATGTAAATATTGTTAATAATATTCTCTCCCCAATCTTCATTTGTATTCTCCTCCCTACAAAAATGAGAGTAAATCTCTGGAAATCCAGAGATTTACTCTTCTGAACTTTCTTTTTGTTCTTCTTTTTCAAATTTTATTCCTTGAACGTGGATATTTACTTCAACAACCTTTAGGCCTGTCATACTCTCAACTGCATTCTTGACCCTTTCTTGTATCTCCCAAGCAACTTCTGGAATTCTGACACCATACTCTACAGTTATGTAGATGTCAATTGCTGCTTCCTTTTCGCCAACCTGTACTTTAACACCTTTTGCTAAATTCTTTTTTCCAAGTGCTTCTGTGATATTACCTGTCCAAGTCCCAACCATTGAGGCAACACCTTTTACTTCTGAGGCTGCAACTGCTGCAATAATTGCCACAACTTCTTCAGCAATTTTCACAACTCCACCAGTTGTTTCATTAATAACATTTTCTGACATTTTGAATTATACCTCCTTACATTTAAATAGAAGTTTTTCTTTACTATTCATATTATACCCTACAAATTTTTATTTTAACAGGTTTTATTAATTTTATTGAGAGGAAGATGTTATTCTGATTCTGTCTATTTTTACTCTAAACACATTCATCACAGTGCTTTGTATCTGAATTACCTGTTGCTTTGATAACTTTTTCTGCGTTATTACATAGACAATATCTCCAGAAAAAAGAACTGTACAGTCGCCAATTCCTTTTGAACTAAAGACATTTTCACAAATCATCTCTTTATTAGTGTTATCAACTATCTCAGAAATTTTCTTGTCAATCAGCTTTCGACTATCCTCATCTGCTTTTTCGTCACGAAGATTTTTTAAGGCATTTATTTCTTTTGAACGCTCAATCTCACGCCTTAATTTTATCTCATCTAAAACATTCTCACCACCTGTATCAACTTGCTTACTTACCTCTATTTATTTTTGAATTGGCAATACCAGCAAAGATTAGCAATATAACAAACAGAATCAATGCTATTTGTCTTTTATTGTAAACTTTTACAAAGATCTTCCCTTTCACTTTACAAACACCTCAACTTTATCAGGCGTTATTCCCAGAACTGCTGATGTAGCTTTTATAAGTCCTATGTAAACCTTTTTATCCCTCGCCCCTTAAGAGACAATTGCAACACCTCTTACTCTGGGATAAATCTTTTTTACAATAAAAGGTTTCGACTCATTTCCTTGTTGTACTATTACTACTTTACTATCAATCTCTTCTTCTGTGGAAATTCTATTTCCATCCTGTTTTTCACTTCTAACATTTTTGCGTGTCTCTGTTGCAACAATATATTCATAACAGTCATCAAAGGTTATCATAACAGAGACATTTTTTGTGGGGTCAATTTCTTTCAAAATTTTCTCAAGCTTTTTCTCTACCATCTCCTCATACATTTGCTCTTGCTGAATCTGGTTACTTTCCTTTACTACCTGTTTAGGTGACGCTGAAAATGTTGCCGAGACAACAAGTATCAAAAGCCCACAAACGCCTAAGAATATCAATATGTCCTTGTTCCTCAAAATCTTTTCCAGTAAATATTTAAGCTTATCTGGATTGATTATCATCTTTCTTCTTCACCTCTTCAAATTGTATCTTATCTTTACTAATGCCATATTGATTTTTTAAAATGTCAACAACATAGGCATTGTAGTTACCTCTAACCTTTATTCTTTGTATTTTGCCAAATTGTGACACTTTTAAGTCTTCATAGATTTGAAGCGATACAATCTCAACAGTTTCCTCAATCTCATCCCTTATTTTTTCTCAATATTTTCTTTTAACTTGTTTCTGTATTCTTTTACCAAACTCTGTTCATATAGGTCTTCTGAATATATCTTTTTTGCCTTAAATTCATCTTCAAGTTTCTTTATGCTTTCAATATATTGATACCTAAAATTTGTATATCTTTCTAAAATAGGCATTGATATAATCAAGGCTATACAAATTCCTAAAAAACTTCAATGTATTTTCTGTAATTTTATGGAATTAGAATCTTAAGAATTAAAACCACTATTACTACATAAAACAAGTTTGAGACTATTTGATTTTCAAAATCATGCATCATTTCACCTTCCAACCTGAACAATGAATAAAACTGTGGAAAATGTAACTACAAACATGAACAAAGAAACAAATACAATTGAAAAAATCAAAAGAACATTGTCAGCATAATCATCCAAAAACTGGGCAAAACGCGAATCTGAAATAATTCCAACAAAAGCTGCGGCAAGCCTAAATAAAAGCGAAATAATTAGGATCTTGAAAAGTGGGATTCCTACAACAAATAGCAACGTTAAAAGCCCCACTACACTTATTGTGCTTTTTATAATTCCAAGGCTGCTAGCTAATGTATCTGCCGCATCAGATAAAATCTTGCCGACAAAAGGTATAAAATTCCCTACAGTGTATTTGATTGACTTTGCAACAAGGTTGTCCACTGCAACTCCAGTAAAACCTTCTATTGAAACAATGCCAGTAAACATCACAAGCCCAATTACAATTGACCAAAGGAGAATTGTTTTTAGAAAATTTAAAAGTCGCCTCAAGTTAAATCTCCCACTATCTATATTTGAGAGAATACTGATTATAATGTAGATATTTACAAGCGGTGAAATAATATTCTTTAAAAACTCAGTGGAAAACACCAATGCAAAAATTATCTTAGGAGTAAGAGAAGCTGCATATGTAGCATATCCCATTGTCGCCAAAGTCGAGAGGAGTATAGGAAATAATAGCTTCTGCAAAGTTACTTCCTTTTTGGATAATATCATTTGCATATAATAGGACATCTCTTAAATTTTGAAGCACTAAGGCAGACAAAGTAAGGAAAAAAGCTAAAAAGGTTGCTTTCCCAATACCTTGATTTTTAAAACTATTTTGTAAGCTATACAAAAGAGTGTATATCAATGCTACTACCAAAATTGTAGTTATCTGTTTTAAAGTTACATCGGTCTCTAAAAAAAAACTTGTTTTTTATAATTCCAAGTGTATCAATCGTGATTTTCTTTCTATTTAAAATACATTATATGTAATCTCTGGTATCATTATCAGTAGTTTTATCTATTGCTAATTTTACCTTATCAATAAAGCTTTTTGATATTTCTGAAGCCTTACAAAGTTCCCATACCAAAATTAACAATACAAAAAATGCAAGTGCTAAAATCCTTTTTATATCCATTTTTAGCCTTTCCTTTTAATTTTATTTTAGAAACTTAGATATCACATCAAGCAGGCTTAAAATTAAAGGAAGAGAAAGAAATAATATTAATATTCTCTCTGCAAACTCTACCTTGGTAGCAATTGCTTCTTCTCCACTGTCCCTGCACACACTTGCTATATATTCTGAGATTAAAGCAATTCCTGTCATTTTCAGCAAGGTCTTTATATATGCATTTGCAAATGAGATTCTTGTACTTACCTCTGTTAACTTTTCTATAACATAAGAAAGCTTATCAAAAATTAAGCCAAAGACTATCATACCAAGTATTACAGTTAGTGCAATTGCAATTTCTTTTTGGATTGGTCTCAAAATACTTACTATAAACAAGGAAACCACGCAAAGTATAACTATGTTAAATATCTCCATCTTTACCACTCAGCTTAAAACAGATTAAACACAGACTTTACTGTATCAAAGAACCTCTTGATAAGAACAATAATCAAAAAAAGTACAATTATCACGCCCACCAAAGTTGTCATCATCGCAAGTTCCTCTTTTTCGGCTTTTACAAGTACCTGATTTACAAGGTAAAGTACTATCCCAATTATGGCTATTTTAAATATCAAGTCTATTCCATTTATTCAAAACTACACCCCAACACATTGTAAAAGTAATATGCAAATTGAAACTCCACAAAAAAACCCAAGTAATGTGAACATCTTTGAATTTTTGGTATACTTAGCCCGCGCACTTTCATAATGTTCTCTCAGCTCTCTAATACCTTCGTCTACTATTTTATTTATTTCGCTGATAGAAGAATAACCAATTGAGTTAAAAAGGCTTAGTACAAGTTTGTGCAAATCTTCATCAAGCTGATAGATATTTTTTACCTCTGAAGAAGTTCGTCCAATGTGTTTATAGTAATACTCTAACACATTGACATGTCCAGAAAATCCTTTTGATTTGAATCTATTTAAAATTTCAAAAAGTGTAAGACTTGTTGTCAAAATATCAGCCTTTGCAAAGCTAAAGAAGTTTATGAAAATGTTTATTATTCTGAGCTGTTTTTTCAGTTTCAAAGTTTGAGAGTATCCAATGAGGAGCGAAGAGAAGATTATAAGAATCGAACCAATTAACTTTAAAATCATTTTAATTATCACCCAGTGTTATTATTTCTTTTATTGTTCCTGGACAATCCTTAGAACTCAAAACTATCACCTTTTCGAAAACTTTTTGTTCAAGAATCTTTTTTGAGAACATTCTCATTTGAAGTTCATATAAACTCTCTGCATGCATAGTAGCAATGACTTTAACGCCCATCTTAGAAGCTTCTGCTACCGCCAAATAGTCTTGGTTGCTGCTAAGTTCATCCATAGCAATTATTTGTGGATTCAGACTTCTGACTGCCATGAATACACCATTTAATTTGTCAACACCATCTAATACAAACGTCCTCTTACCAAGTTTATTTTGTTCTTGGGCAATTATACTTAGCTTTGACCTCTCATCAATTACAACAACTCTAAAACCCCTACCAGGCAAATCCCTATTACCGTCACTTAAAAGCCTCACAACATCTCTGCAAGGTTGTCTTACCACAACCATGTGGCGAGACTATAAGTGTGTTGTAGATAGAGTTCAGCGAATTTACAATGTGCCCTATTACCTTTTGCCCAATACCCTCAATACTCTTTGCAACTCTTATGTTAAGACCAGTAATATAGTTTAGTGAAATCACTTTTTGTCCATCTGAGGTAAACTTTCCGGCAACACCTACTCTATGTCCGCCTTCTATTGTGAAGTATCCTTGAAGTATCTCTCTTTCGTAACTAAACAGAGAGTTGTTAGTAAGCATTCCAAGGCTCGAGTAAAGCAAATCTTTTGTTATTATCAGACTTTCAAAGATTTGTTCTTCTTTTCCTAACACAATGAGAGGACAAAAAAGGTTTATTCTTATTTCATTAATTTCATAAATTCTATTTAGAAAAAATTTTGAATAGTAGTACAAATTTCCATGGGCAGTCTTTCTAAAAGGGTATAGATAGAATGGTCAATGATTTTTACAATGTTGCACCACATCCTTCCTTATCTTGTTTTATAGTAAATAATTATTATGTTACCTTCAATTTTATGAAAAAAGATAAGAGGCTGCCGTTTTAACCTCACTCTCTCGCAGCCTCTTTGTTTTCCATCATCCCCTATTTTTTCTTCTTTTACTCTTCTAAAGTAAAGTTTATCCTATCAATAGAAATGGCTTTGCCGCTTACATCATCAATTTCAAAGACAATTCCATTAAACTGTGCTTTCCCTTTGGCTACTTCAAACTTGACAGGAAGCATAGTGACAAATTTCTGAATTACAATTTCTTTATCAACTCCTAAAACTGAGTCATATGGTCCTGTCATCCCAATATCTGTGATATACGCTGTCCCGTTTGGAAGAATCTTTTCATCAGCCGTCTGGACATGTGTGTGTGTACCATACACACAAGAAACACGTCCATCAAGGTAAAAACCTAACGCAATCTTTTCAGATGTCGCCTCAGCATGAAAATCTACAATTACTATTTTCGTGTCAAGTTTTTCTAAAATCTCATCACTTTTTCTAAATGGGCAATCAAAGTTTTCCATAAATACCCGGCCACATAGGTTTATCACTGCAAATTTAACATTATTTTTTTCAAAAATGTTGTACCCCCTACCAGGTGTTGTATGTTCAGGATAGTTTGCTGGTCTTACTATACGAGGTTCATTTTCAATAAATGAAAAGATTTCTTTATTAGCCCACACATGGTTACCCATTGTCATAACATCAATACCTATACTAAACAGCTCATCAGCGACCTTTTTTGTAAGTCCATTACCGCCAGCTGCATTTTCACAATTTGCTATGACAACATCTATCTTGTAATTTTCCTTGACTTTTGAGAGAGTATTTTTGAGAATATTCCTTCCTGGTCTTCCGACAACATCTCCTATTGCTAAAAATCTCATTCCAAACCTCCAAACTTTTTAAACTAAAAAAGAATTTATAAAAAGCGTGCTTTGTTCAAGCTTTTGAACAAAACACGCTTTTTTTCTCACTTTGCATATTCAACAGCTCTAACTTCGCGAATGACATTTACCTTTATCTGTCCAGGGTAATCAAGCTCACTTTCAATCCTCTTTACTATTTCTCTTGCCATTATAACAATATCGTCGTCACTCACACGGTCTGGTTTTACCATAATCCTTATTTCTCTTCCTGCTTGAATAGCATATGCTTTTTCTACACCTTCAAACGAATTAGCAATCTCTTCAAGTTTCTGAAGTCTTTTTATATACGACTCAAGAGATTCTCTTCTTGCACCTGGGCGTGCTGCTGAAACAGAGTCAGCAGCTTGAATCAACACATTGTAGATTGACCTTGTTTCCATCTCACCGTGATGTCCACCAATTGCTTCAAGGACATCAGGGTTTGTCTCTTTATACCTTTTTGCAAGTTCATAACCAATTAAAGCATGAGAACCTTCAATCTCATGGTCTACAGCCTTGCCAATGTCATGCAAAAGCCCTGCTCGTTTTGCAATGCTCTGGTCAAGCCCAAGCTCTGCTGCCATAATACCTGCAATGTTTGCAACCTCGATAGAGTGAGCAAGCACATTTTGACCATAACTTGTTCTGTATCTGAGTTTGCCAATAAGCTTTATAAGTTCTGGATGTAAGTTGTGGATACCAAGCTCAAATACAACCCTTTCTCCTTCTTCACGAATCTTGTTTTCAACCTCACGTTTAGCCTTTTCATACATCTCTTCGATTCGTGCTGGATGGATTCGACCATCCAAAATGAGCTTTTCTAAAGTGAGTTTTGCAATCTCTCGTCTTATTGGATCAAATCCTGAAAGAATTACAGCCTCCGGTGTATCATCGATAATTAGGTCAATCCCTGTGAGAGTTTCAAATGTCTTAATATTTCTTCCTTCTCTACCTATTATTCTACCCTTCATCTCATCGTTTGGCAGTGTAACAACAGATACTGTATTTTCTGCAACATAGTCTGAAGAGTACCGCTGAATAGCAAGTGCAATGATTTCTCTGGCTTTTTTATCAGCTTCTTCCTTTGCCTGTTGTTCAAGCTCTTTTATCATAAGTGCAACATCGTGTTTTACATCCTGTTCAACACTCTTGAGAATAATCTGGCGCGCTTCTTCTTGTGTAAGTCCAGAAATTCTTTGAAGCTCTTCCTGCTGTTTTTGTTTTAAAAGTTCTATTTCTTCTTGAAGTTTTTCTACATCCTTTATTTTTTGATTTAGCTGTTCTTCCTTCTCTTCAACAGAAGCCATCTTTCTGTCAAGCATTTCTTCTTTTTGAATTAATCTTCTCTCAAATCTTTGAAGCTCCGCACGCCTTTCTCTAACTTCCCTTTCAAATTCGCTCCTTGCCCGGTGAATTTCCTCTTTTGCTAAAAGCGTTGCCTCTTTTTTATATGCCTCGGCTTGTTTTTTTGCCTCCTCGACAATTCTCTGGGCTTCTTGTTCAGCACTTTTTATTGTCTTTTCTGCAATCTTTTTTCTATATAAATAGCCCAGGAAAAAGGCAACTATTGCACAAGTTATACTAATTGCTGCCGTAATTGCTAAGTTCAATGTGTCACTAATCTTTTGCACCTCCTTCTTATTTAGCTTGAAAGTTAAAAAGAAAGTTACACTTAAATTTTATTACTTTTTGCACAGAGTGTCAACAATAGTGATTTTTCAATATTCTAAGTATTCCTTAATTTTTTCCACAATTGCATTGTAATCATATCCTCTTGCAACAAACCACTTTATTATTTTTAAAACCTCTTTGCTATCATAGCGTTTAAGATGTTTCAACTTTTTTTGGAGGAGCTTATCAAGCAAAGTTAAGTCATTCTCGCTAGTGAGATTCAGCTGGGATATTGTAGAGTTTTTAAACCCCTTTTTCTTTAGGAGGTTTATTATCTCAAGAGAGGATTTTGAATTTTGATATTTCAAAGCAAGTTTTCTTGCCGCAGAAATCTCATCTATGTACCCCAACTTAACAAAATAAGCTACCGCCTCTGAAGCAGTAGCTGAGTCATATCCTTTATTAAGAAGATACTTATAATACATAAATTCAGACCTCATTGGATACCTTGTTATATAACTCACAAGAGCCTGCTTAGCCTTTTTTAATTTGTTCTCAAACACAAGCTGTTCTAAAGTTTTTTCGTCTATATCTTCAAGTTCATATACCTTTTTTTCAAGATAGATGTCCTTGTCTATTTCAACTTCTTTTCCATCTTCAAAAACTATTAAATACTTTTCCCCATGTAACTTCTTATCCAATATCCTCATTTATTTCACCACTTAAAATAAGGTCTTCTTCAGGTATCTCAGCAGTTGTCTTGATTTTCTCAAACGCAAGGTTTGCATTCTGTTTTATCTTCTCAATTATTTCTTGCATAATGTCAGGATTTTCTTTTAAAAACTGTTTTGCATTTTCTCTGCCTTGCCCTATTTTTTGCCCATTGTAAGTATACCATGTGCCACTTTTTTGGATGACATCAATGTTGACTGCAACATCCAAAACATTTCCTTCTTTTGAAATTCCCTCACCATATATTAAATCAAACTCAGCCTCCTTGAATGGAGGAGCGACCTTGTTTTTGACAACCTTTACCTTGACCTTTGTTCCTATTGGCTGGCCTTGCTGTTTTATAATCTCACCTTTTCTAACTTCAAGTCTGACCGATGCATAGAATTTCAAAGCCCTTCCACCAGGTGTTGTCTCAGGATTGCCAAACATAACACCAACTTTTTCTCTTAGCTGATTTATAAAAATAACAGTTGTCTTTGTCTTACTGGTAATTCCTGCAAGTTTTCTCAATGCTTGTGACATAAGCCTTGCCTGAAGCCCAACATGTGCTTCTCCCATCTCACCATCAATTTCTGCTTGAGGTACAAGCGCAGCAACAGAGTCAACAACTATTACATCAATGGCATTGCTCCTCACAAGTGTCTCAACAATCTCAAGCGCCTGCTCACCACTGTCCGGCTGGGAAACAAGGAGATTGTTTATATCAACACCAAGCCTTTTTGCATAAAATGGGTCTAAAGCGTGCTCAGCGTCAATAAACGCTGCCTCACCGCCCATTTTTTGGGCTTCTGCTATTATGTGAAGCGCAATTGTTGTTTTACCAGACGACTCAGCACCGTATATCTCTACAATCCTTCCACGTGGAACTCCTCCAACACCAAGTGCAATATCTAAAGAAAGTGCTCCTGTTGGAATTACATCAATGTTCTCTTTTGCCATCTCGCCAAGTTTCATAATGGCACCTTTGCCATATGCCTTTTCAATCTCCATAATTACTCTGTCCAACGCTTTTTTCTTATCTAAGTTTTCCATTTTAAACCTCCGTTCCTCGAACAAATGTTTAGAATTATTATATAATTTTGAAACAAACTTTTCAATAACTAATTAAGGTTCTTCTCAGAACATCTAAAGCAGCCTTTGAAGCAATTTCTTTGATTCTAAGTCTATCACCCGAAAATTTAAACTCGAAACTGTCAACATAATTCTTTGTGGCTATTCCAATATACACAAGACCTACTGGTTTTGTCTTTGTCGCACCAGTTGGTCCTGCAATTCCTGTTGTGGATATTGCAATGTCTGCTAAAGAATTATTTAGAGCACCTTGAGCCATCTGTTTAGCTACTTCATGACTCACCGCACCAAAATTCTTCAATGCTTCCTCTGAAACTCCCAGCTCTTTAACCTTTGCTTCATTTGAGTATGTTATAAAACCCCTGTCAAAGACATTTGATGCACCAGGAACATTTGTAATTTTATTGCATATAAGACCACCTGTGCACGACTCTGCTACTGAAACCTTAAGCCCCTTTTGCAAAAGCATCTCAACTATAACTTCTTCTAACGTTTGATTATCCACCCCGTATATATACTCACCAAGCAAAGACCTTACTTTGCTTTCTATTTGGTCAAGTAAATCTTTTGCTAAAGGCTCGCTACTTTTCTTTGTTGAGATTCTAAGCTCAACCTCAAATGGTTTTGCATACAAAGCAAGACTTGGATCTGACTGGTTTTGTATGAAATCTCTTAATCTTTCTTCAATCGATGATTCACCAATTCCGATGAATTTTAAAACTCTTGAATATATCTTTTCCTTAGAGAATTTTTCTAAATAAGGCACGACATACTCTTCGAACATAGGCTGCATCTCAAATGGTGGACCGGGTAGCAAAATTGCTATTTTGTTATTTTCTTCAATTATGAACCCTGGCGCTGTTCCGTACTTATTTTCCAATACAATTGCTCCTTCTGGAACATATGCCTGTTTCTTGTTAATATCTGGCATCCTTGCTCCGCGGTGTTTAAAATAATTCTCAATCTTGTTCAAAATTTCTTGGTCAAGTATAAGCTTTTTCCCAAGATATTCACATACAGCTTCTTTTGTTATATCATCAGAAGTAGGACCAAGTCCACCAGTAAAGATAAGTATATCTGCTCGTTTGCTTGCTATGTCAATTGCACTTTTTAGTCTATTCAAATTGTCCCCAACTGTTGTCTGAAAATACAGGTCTATCCCTAAGCTTGCCAGCTTCTGCGAAAGGTATTGGGCATTTGTGTTTACTATCTGACCAAGCAGAAGTTCTGTCCCCACACAGATTATCTCCGCCACCATTTTTAAAAATCGCCTCACTTATTGGTAAAGTCTATTATCTTCCAGTTAGCTTTTATATAGTCAAATCCTGAATAGATTGTAAGTGTTACAGCAATCCATAGAGCAATTTGGTCCAGCGGAAAGTTCAAAAACTCAAAAGGATAGTTGTCAACCAAAAGCAATACTATCGCAACAATCTGACTTATTGTCTTTAGCTTTCCCCAAATATTGGCAGAAATTACCACACCTTCTGCAGCAGCAACCATTCTGAGTCCTGTTACAATAAATTCTCGTCCGATGATTATCATAGCTATCCATGAAGAAATCTTGTTGAGCTCAACTAACCCAACAAGAGCTGCTGTAATTAATAGCTTGTCGGCAAGTGGGTCAAGGAACTTTCCAAAATTAGTTACAATTTTCTTAGAACGCGCGATGTATCCATCAAGGCTGTCTGTAATAGCAGCAACAATAAATATGGCTGCAGCTATTAATTTTGAATATGAGAGCCTGCAATCAAGTAAGAAAAACATAAAAAGAGGTATGAGTAATATTCTTATACTTGTAATCGTATTGGCAATGTTCATCAAATTACCTCTCCTACTAAATCATACTCAAAAGCATCCAAGATTTTTACAGTCACATACTCTCCTGGCAAAAGCTTTCGCTTAGAGAATGCTATAATTTTGCCGTCAACCTCAGGAGCTTCAAACTGGCTTCTTGCAATGTAAAAGTTATTCTTATCTCTGCCTTCTATTACAACCTCATACTTTTTGCCGATTCTTTTTCTATTTTGTTCAAGTGAGATCTTTCTCTGAAGATTTAAAATTCTTTCATATCTTTCGACTTTTGTCTCATCATCTATTTGTGGTAAAGAAGCAGCTGGTGTTCCCTCTTCCTGAGAGTACATAAACGCACCAAGTCTATCAAACTTTGCCCACTTGACAAACTCATAAAGCTCTTCAAACTCATCTTCTGACTCTGTTGGGAATCCAACCATAACTGTTGTTCTTATAACAACCTCATCAAATGCCGACCTTATCCTTTTAATCAGCTCTTTAATATTTTCTGATGAAGTTCTTCTGTTCATCAGTTTCAAAATTCTGTTGTTAATATGCTGAATTGGTATATCAAAGTATTTAACTACTTTTGGAAGGTCTTTTATAACATTTAACAGTTCATCGTCAATATCTTCTGGATAAGAATATAAAAACCTAATCCATTTTATGTTATCAATTTCACTTAACCTTTGAAGCAAGATTGGTAACATCTTTCTCTTGTATATATCTAATCCATATTTTGTTGTATCTTGAGCAGTAAGCACAATCTCTTTATAACCACCTTTAGCAAGTTTCTCTGCTTCTTTGATTATATCATCCATATATCTACTTACGTAATCCCCTCTAATCAATGGAATTGAACAATAGGAACATCTGTTATTACAACCTTCTGCTATTTTTATGTAGGCATAATACTTTGGGGTTGCAATAATGCGTGGTGTGGAACTTGTGTAGACAAATGTAGCCTTGTTGTCAAATACCTGGAGTTTACCCTCTCCCTCATAGAGTTTTTTGATTACCTCTGGGAGTTTTAGCATCTCTTTAACACCAAGGATCGCATCTATTTCTGGCATCTCTTTTAAAATTTCATCTTTATAGCGCTGCGTCAAGCATCCTGTTACTATCAAAAATTTGCATTTCTTGTTTTTGTACTCGGCCATCTCCAATATAGTGTCAATCGACTCTTGTTTTGCATCATTTATAAATCCGCAAGTATTGATAACAATCACATCAGCATCCTCTGCGTTTGGTGTTATTTCAAAACCTGCCTCTTTACAAGCACCCATCATTATTTCGCTGTCAACAAGATTTTTGTTGCACCCAAGTGAAACAAATCCAACCTTCACCAAATCAAACTCCTCCATCTTTTACTGTCTTTTATAACAATCCGTTTTGAAGAAGTGTTGCAAAGAGTGTGTTTTTCATAAGCATTGCAACTGTCATTGGTCCAACACCACCCGGTACTGGTGTTATGTAAGAGGCAACCTCTTTAACAACTTCAAAATCTACATCTCCTACTATCTTTTTTGAAGTCTCATCCCTGTTTATTCCAACATCAATTACAACAGCACCTTCTTTTACCATGTCAGCTGTTACAAACTTTGGTTTGCCAACGGCTGCAACCAAAATATCAGCAGTTTTGCAGATTTCTTTCAAATTCTTAGTGTGAGAGTGGCATATAGTAACAGTTGCATTTTCCCTCAGAAGCAAAAGTGCCAGAGGTTTTCCCACTATATTGCTTCGCCCTATTACAACAGCGTGTTTTCCTCTGATTTCTATATTCTCTCTTTTCAAAAGCTCTATCACACCAAATGGTGTACATGGCTTGATACTATATTCAAAATCTATGCCTGTTGTAAGCATACCAACATTCATGGGATGAAAACCATCTACATCTTTTTGAGGCAAAATCTTTTTACAAACTCTTGCTTCATCTAAGCCATTGGGTAAGGGAAGCTGTACTAAAATGCCATTAATCTTCGGATCTTGGTTTAGTCTTTCAATGAGATTCTCAAGGTCTTCCTGCGTTGTAGTACTGTCTAATGCATACTCTATTGAATTTATTCCAACTTCTGAACATGTCTTTTTCTTAGAATTTACATAACTTCGTGAAGCCGGGTCGTCACCAACTATTACAACAGCTAAAGTTGATTCAATTCCTTTTTCTTTCAGTTTTGCTATCTCAATTTTAACCTCGTCTTTTATCATTTGCGCTATTTTTCTGCCGTCTATTATATTTGCCGTCACTTTTCATACCTCCGCCGTGTTTTTTAGGTGGAATCAGACAGTTTTTTTCATATCCAATCAAGTCTTCCCTATTTGCAAGTTTTAATGCTTCATACACAAGGTCATAATTTTTAGGATTGTGAAAATGAAGCAATGCCCTTTGCATCATTTTTTCTTTTAGCGTCTTTGGAACGTAAACTTTCTCTAAAGTAAAAGGATTTAAACCTGTATAATACATAGTAGTTGAAACTGTTCCGGGTGTTGGATAAAAATCCTGAACCTGCTCAGGTATAAAACCGTTTTTCTTTAAGTAAAGAGCAAGTTCAATTGCATCATTTAATGTACATCCCGGATGTCCTGACATCAAATAAGGAATTATAAACTGTTTCTTCCCAAGCTTTTTGTTGGTTTTAAAATATTCTTCTACAAATTTTTCATAAACCTCTCTTTGTGGTTTACCCATATATTTTAACACATTATTGCAAATATGTTCAGGTGCAATTTTTAACTGGCCAGAAACATAATAGCGACATAGCTCTTCAAGATATTTTTTATAATCCTTGTCAAGTAAAAGATAATCATACCTTATTCCCGAACGAATGAACACTTTCTTTACACCCTTTATTTTTCTTATCTTCTCCAGTAGCTCAAAGTACTCCCTATGGTCCACAATCAAATTTTTACAAGGTGTCGGAAATAGACACCCTCTATCTTTGCAAGCACCTCTTTGCAGCTGATTAAAGCAGGCAGGATTTCTGAAGTTTGCAGTTGGACCTCCAACATCGTGAATATATCCTTTAAAATCAGGAAGCTGAGTCAGCTTTTTTACTTCTTCTAAGATTGATTTTTCGCTTCTTTTTTGAATTATTCTCCCTTGATGAAAATGCAGCGCACAAAAATTACAACCACCAAAACACCCTCTGTGTGAAACAATACTAAACTTTACCTCTTCAAGTGCTTTAATTCCACCATCTTTTTCATATATTGGATGGTAATTTCGCTCATATGGCAGAGAATATACATAATCCATCTCTTCTGTTGTAAGAGGTTCTGCGGGAGGGTTTTGAATAACGTATAAATTTCTGTGTGGTTGAACAATTATTCTGCCTGTAAAAGGATTTTGTTCCCTGTACTGGATGGCAAATGCTTTTGCGTATGCCACCTTGTCCTCTTTTACCTTTTCATAGCTGTCAATGATTATATAATCCCTTCCTTCAAGATGAGAAAGGTCTTTTGCAACATAACAGGTTCCTTTAACATCTTTAATGCTTTTTATATCTTCACCTTTTTTGAGTCTTGATAAGATTTCAAACAGGGGTTTTTCACCCATACCATATATTAGAAGGTCAGCACTACTATCAATCAGAATAGATGCTCTTACCTTGTCAGACCAATAATCATAGTGAGCAAATCTTCTAAGTGATGCTTCTATCCCACCAATTATAATTGGAATGTCGCCATATTCCTTTCTTATGAGATTGCAATATACAATTGTAGCCCTGTTCGGGCGCAAACCCATCTTCATTCCAGGTGAGTAATAATCCTGACTTCGCGGTTTTTTGAACGATGTATAATGTGCAACCATTGAGTCAAGGTTTCCGCTTGATACCAAAAAAGCAATACGTGGTCTTCCTAACACTGTTATACTTTTTGAATCTCTCCAGTCAGGCTGTGGAATAATTCCTATCCGAAAACCAAAATCTTCAATAATCCTCGAAATTATAGCATGTCCAAAAGAAGGATGATCAACATACGCATCTCCGCACACAAATACAAAATCAAGCTCGTCCCACCCACGCTTTTTCATGTCTTCCCTGCAAATAGGTAAAAAAGCCATTTTATTTTCTCACTCCATATTCATAAGCATCTCGTCAAACTGTTCTTTTGTGATTAAAACCTGGCGTTTTCCACTACTATCCATTCTACTTACTATTCCTCTTTCTTCCATTTGATCAAGTAGTCGTGCTGCTCGTGAATAGCCAATTCTGAGCTTTCGCTGTAAAAATGAAGTAGAAGCATTTTTTGATTCAACTACAATTTGAATTGCCTTTATTAGCAGTTCATCTGTCTCTTGTTCTTTTACATTTGAAATTTTATTGTTTATCTCCTCAATTACTTCTTGGTTGTATTCAATTTTGAAGTTCTGTTTTAAAAATTCAACAACTTTTTCAACTTCAAGCTCAGACACATATGCACCTTGCACTCTCATTGGTTTTGAAAGTCCCATTGGAAGATAAAGCATATCTCCTCTTCCCAATAACTTTTCAGCACCTGCTTGGTCAAGTATTGTTCGCGAATCTACCTGCGATGATACAGCAAATGCAATCCTTGAAGGTATATTAGCCTTTATAAGCCCTGTTATAACGTCAACTGACGGCCTTTGCGTTGCAACAACCAAGTGCATACCAGCTGCTCTTGCCATCTGTGCAAGCCTACAAATTGCATCTTCAACCTCAGCTGGCGATACCATCATAAGGTCAGCAAGTTCATCAATTATAATTACAATAAAAGGAAGTTTTTCTTGTTTACTTTCTTCACACCACTTATTGTAGCTTGAAATATCTCTCACACCTGCCTGAGCAAAGAGCTTGTAGCGGTTTGTCATTTCTGAAACAGCCCACGAAAGGGCATTTGCCGCTTTTTTAGCGTCTGTGACAACAGGTATTAAAAGGTGAGGAATTCCATTGTAGAGACTAAGCTCTACTACTTTCGGGTCGATTAAAATGAGCTTTACCTCATCAGGGGTGCACCTGTACAAAATACTGATAATTAGTGAGTTAATACATACACTCTTACCAGAACCAGTTGCACCCGCAATCAAAAGATGAGGCATCTTGGTAATATCACCAATTACAGGCTTACCTGCAACATCTTTTCCTATAGCAAAAGGAATCTTTATACTCGGGGTATAAAACAAATGATCCTCTAACAACTCTCGAATTAAAACTGGTTGGGGTTCTCTGTTAGGAATTTCTATTCCAATAGCTGACTTGTTTGGAATAGGTGCTTCAATCCTCACAGAAGGTGCTGCCAAAGCCAGTGCAATATCATCTGAAAGACTGACAATTCTGCTTACCTTTACACCTTGTCCAGGCTGAATCTCGTATCTTGTAATTGTTGGTCCTACATTTACCTCTGTTACCTGCGCTTCAATACCAAAATTCCTTAACGTCTCTTCAAGTTTTCTTACGTTCTCATTTATGTCCTTTTTAGAAACAGAAAGATTTTCAGTTGGTTTTTTTAGGTATTCAAGTGGGGGATATATGTATTCTCCTTCTTTGAGCTTATTATTCTTCTTACTTACAGGCTCATTATTTCTCAGTTTTGGCAGGTTTACAACTATCTTATTACTTTTTTTTTCTTGATTTTCTTCATACTCTTGATAATTATAAAAGCTTTCCATTTTTGGTCTGACATCTTCTTCGGCTTTCTTGTCTTGGTTATTTATACGTACATCTTTCGCCTTCCTGTTTTTTACAAAGTTTCTTATTGAAAAGCTAAACACTATCATGCTTAAAATAACCAATATTGAAATACACACTATAAGTGTACCAGTATAGCCAAACAGAGTAATAAAAGGGTATGTAAGTATACTTCCAAAAACTCCAAACCCTTTGAACTCTAACCCTGTGAAATATGAGTCTTTTATCACTTTTACAAACGAATGTGAAGAAGTATATAGTGATGCCTGGAAAAAAGTTGCCCCTAATATAAACGTAAGAAGTATATAGGTAAATAGTGTAACATCAGTTTTTGAAAATACTCTGGGTCTTTTAAGAATAGAATCAATAGAGACATATAGTAAAAACGCAAGTATTAATAAAACCCCAACTCCAAAACATCCTAATAGGACTTTTTTAATAAATTCACCGATTATACCTACTTTGTTCGTAAATATGGAAAAAACTAAAAAGACAAAAATAAAAAATAGGAAAGTTCCAACAATCTCAGCATTTAATCTGTCAAAAACTTCTTTCTTAATTCTATATCTCTTTTTTTTATTTGCTATCTTTGCTTTCATCAAGTACTCACTTCACCTTTAAAAGATATCCAAATAAATTTTCTAACTATATTATAGCCTTTTCCCAAAAAAATAAAACCCCTAAAATTGGGGCAAGGAGTTTTATATACTCTTTAACTTCTGGGACCAAGCAAGAGTGGTTGGATTTGTTTCCCAGAAAGTGCCTCTAAAATTGTTGGAATTAAAAGGTCATACTTAGCAACAAGCGAATTCGGTTTTGAAACAGGGTCATCTTGTCTAAATGGTACAAAGTATATATTTTTGGTGTTTATTAAAGTTGCAAGATTTTTACAATTTAACCCCAGTGCATTATTTGTAGATATAGCAATCACAACAGGCTTTTGATTTCTCAAAACAGCCTTTGCACACATAACTGGAGTTTCATCTATTATACCATTTGCAAGTTTTGCTATGAAATTTCCAGTTGCAGGTGCAACCACTAAAACATCAAACAGTTGTTTAGGTCCGACAGGTTCTGCTTCAACAATATTGGTTATCGATTTTGTTTGACATATGTTTATTATTTTGTTCATAATCTCTGTTGCTGTTCCAAACCGTGTGTTTATTGTCTGTACCTTTTCACTAAAAATTGGGGTAATTAAAGCTCCTTGTTGCTTAAGTTCTTCTATAATAGATATTACTTTATCAAACGTACAGAATGACCCTGTAAGAGCAAATCCAATCTTTACATAATTAAGACTCAATTTTATCCCCCTCCAACTCTTTCAATAAACTCACAAGCACCTC
The DNA here is from genome assembly GCF_026914285.1 of Caldicellulosiruptor naganoensis. Taxonomy (NCBI): domain Bacteria; kingdom Bacillati; phylum Bacillota; order Caldicellulosiruptorales; family Caldicellulosiruptoraceae; genus Caldicellulosiruptor; species Caldicellulosiruptor naganoensis. Next base: position 1,159,848 of record NZ_CP113864.1, on the reverse strand, counting down.
AACGATATACTGAGCTGCTTTTTTCGGTGAAACTTTCCCCGGAAGAGAAAGTGCATGGACCACATTTATCCCCTTTTGATTTGCATATTCAAAGGCAATCCCTCCTGGTTTTGAAGCAAGGTCAATGACAAGAGCATCTTCTCTTATATTATCTATAATTTCTCTGCCAATTACCTTTGCTGGAATAGTATTTACAATTAAATCTATTCTGTTAACGTACTCTTTCAACTTTGAAAGTTCAACTGGCACATATCCAAATGCCCTGCACCATGTCAAATCGGATGCTTTCCTTGCAGCTACAAATACATTACATTCAAATCCCTTTAGTATCTTTGAAAGTACTTTTCCTATTCTTCCATATCCCAATACCATCACATTTGAAGAGTAAAGAGTTATTGGCATCTTCTCAATTGCAATAGCCACAGCACCTTCTGCGGTGGGAATAGCGTTTAAGATTGCAAGTTCTTCTCTTTCGTATAAATCATAGTATTTTACATTCTTTTGTTCACAAATTTGTCTTGTAGCTTGGGGTACTACACTTGCCACAAGAGGTATTCCTTTTTGAGAAATGGTTTTTATTAGTTTTTCTATTGTGACAAATTCTTTTGAAAGAGGAGCAAATATATACTCGCCATCTTGGGAAAATGGAATAGGTCCTACAATTACAGCAGACTTTTCTACAATCTCTTCCAAACTTTTTGCAACCCTCAAGTTAAGCTTGTGGTTTTGAGGGTGTGTATCAGAGGCCTACAGCCAAACATCAAAACCTTTTTTACTCAAGATTTCAGCTAACATTTAAAATTCTCTGGTCTCCACCTACAAATCCTATAGTTTTCTTCATGTCTTTATTCCCTCTTAAACACCTTAAATAAAGCTATTATAATCTATGTCATTTACTAAAATATGGTGCTTGTCTAAATATCAAAGAAAAATAAAAATGCCTCCAGGATGACATAAATCTTTTCAGAAAATCACACTGGAGGCAATAGCCCTCAATATTCAATTTTTTTGTAGCGACATCTCTCTTTATCCTTTATCCTCTTACAATCTCCTTGCCAAGCTCAAATGCCATCTTCAAAATCTCTCTTCTATTCTTAACCGCGCCAAGTTCATTTAGCATATTATCGCCAATAATATCTATTACATCTATATTAAGAGCAAATCTAAAGAAGCCAGCTAAGTTATCCATCACTGCCTTGCCATTATCTCCACCACCTTGTGAATACACAAGAACACAGCTCTTACCTCTGGGCAAACGACAGTCTTCACCAATTTTCATCAGAGCATATAGCCTGTCTAAAAACAATTTAGTTTGAGCTGTAACATAGTCCATGTAAATTTAAGATCATTCAATCTATAAACTTCAATCTCAGCACCCGCCTGTTTTGATCCTTCTAACACACTCTCGACTAAGATTTGTGTATTTCCATCTTTCCGTAGACTGCTGATAATTCCTATAACTTTCATTTGTGAAATTTCCTCTTCTTTCTAAAAAGCATCTTGAATAAGGTTTATATCTATCACCTCATTTTTGGCATTCATATATACTTCAACAACATCGAATCTGAACATATAACCCTTGGCCTCTTTTCTTTGAGAAAAAAACTCAGCAACTTTTTTTAAATGCCTTTGTTTTGTCACAGTAACAGATTCAGAAGGATAACCAAATTTTAGACTTCTTCTTGTCTTTACCTCAACAAAGACAATCACATCGCCATGTTTTGCTATAATGTCAACTTCTCCAAATCTGCACCGAAAATTCCTATGTAAAATTTCATAGCCCATTTTCTTTAAAAACTCTAATGCTTTTTCTTCACCACTATTCCCTAGTTCTCTTTTGTTCATTGGTTTTTGTCTCCATTCTGATTTATTTTGTCTAAATATCCAATAAAGACTAAAATTTGTGCTACCACTTCATATAGGTCTTCAGGAATATATTGTTGCAGCTCTAAATTGAATAATTTCTCTGTTACATACTGGTCATGATAGATAGGAATGTTTTGTTCTTTTGCCTTCTCTAAAATCCTCTCAGCAACAAGCCCTTGACCTTTTGCAACAACCTTGGGCGCTATTTCCTTGATATCATACTTTATAGCAACCGCTTTTTTTCTTTTCGCCTCATTCATTATTTTACACCTTCATATCAATTTTTTGAATAGAAGCTTCAAATGTTAAAAAGTCCAATATTACACTTGCCGTTGAGGTATCTTCCATTTTATAGTCAATCTCAAGCTTATATCCTCTTTCTTTCAAGGCGGCGATGAGTTCACTCTCTTTATTTTTTATTAACTTCAAAGTAAAGAGCCTATCTGAGGCAATTACCGCTTTGAAGGTATTTTGTGAAACCTTTTTTACATAAATACCTATACAGCCTAAGGTTTGTGTGTTGATCCTTACCATTACTGAGCTCACTTTCATATTAATACCCTTTTTCCTGTTAACAAAAAGTTGGAGTTCAAAAGAATTGTTATCCATATTTAGCCTGAAATTAAAAATGTTTAAATAAAAGCTGCCAAAATCAAACTGGATATTTTCTTTCTGATTAAATCTCAAGTCATTCAATATCTGAACCACCTTTTGCTCAAAAGCTTTGTCCTCTTTATTTAGAAGTTTGAATAAAAAAAAGCCCTCTTTTGGATTTATAATCAAATTTTCTTTATCCAGAACCTGACCCTGATGCTTGTTAGCAAATACCTCATTAAGTCTGTCCAAAAATTTGCTAAGCTGGCTTCTTTCTTTCGTAAACTCTTCTTTTGTAATTGGCCTTTTTGCAAGTATCAGACTTAAAACAGCTAAAAAGTCCTTCTCTTCTTTTAACTCAATTTGATTATTTGATATAATGGATGAGATAATATTTTTAAAGCCTTTGTTTATAACCACTTCTTTGGGAACCAAAATAACTCCTTTTTCCTTGTCATATATGAATAGAAAAAGTCTATCATCTCTACTAAAAATTTTTCCTTCTTTTAGTTCTTTTTGTAAATAAAATGTATTCAAGTCATTCTCTATTTCAAAAGTCTGTCCTTCAATCTTTACAATTAATTTTTCAAAATCACTTTCCTTTTCCAACGCAATAATCCCCAAAAATACTTCATTTCTCTTGGCAAATTCTAAAAAAGGTCTTGGAATTTTATCCTCTTTAATATAAAAGAGGTTTTCTGGCTCTATGAACCTAATTAAATTCTCAATCCTATTTGAAATGCTGCTTTCAACTTCTGAATTTTGAAATTTTGCAAAGTCGATATTATTAGAAGTAATTTTTGTATCTTCAGATATCAACTTCACAACTTTAAAAGTCAATTTACCATCTTGGTACTTAGGACTGCTTAAATAGACTCTATCTCCTTCTTTGAACGAAAACGAAGAGTTGTTTGATGCAATAACGATTTGAGAGTTTATATTCAAAACCAAATTTTTCCCATTTACCTTTACAATCTCACCAGTTATCTGCCTTTCAGAATTGCCAATAAAATTTAAAATTTCTCTTGTAACATTTTGCCTATAGAGTGCTATATAGTTATTTATCTCATTCATCTTTAATCACCTGAGAATATTTTTCAAGAAGGATTTTCTGTGAATCTCACAGGGACCATATTCTAAAATAAGCTGTACATGCTCTTTTGTACCATATCCTTTGTGCTTTTCAAACTTGTAGATTGGATACAAAGAAGAAATTTGAGTAATAAACCTGTCTCTTGAAACCTTTGCCAAGATAGATGCACATGCAATAGAATATGACCTTCTATCACCTTTTACCAATGCTTTCTGAGGAAGATTTAACTCAGGAATCTCATAACCATCAACCAAAACTATGTCAGGGACAACCTCTAAAGCTTCTATTGCGTTTTTCATTGCTAAAAATGTTGCGTTGTTTATATTTATCTCATCAATTGTTTTGTTGTCAACCATCGCAACCGAATATGTGATACTCTCTTTCAAAATTTCTTCAAAAAGCTTTTCTCTTTTTTTAGGAGTTAGCTTTTTCGAATCTCTCACACCTTCAATTATTCTATTTCTATCCATTATGACAGCAGCAGCAAAAACAGGTCCTGCCAATGGACCTCTTCCTGCCTCATCAACTCCACAGATGAATCTATACCCTTCTTTTAGCAAGCTCTCTTCAAGTTCAAAATAATTTTCATCTATCCCCAATTTCATCAAGCGTAATCCTCCCAATTTTAGCCTTCCTCAAATCTTCTAAAAACAAACTAGCAGCTTTTAAGGTATCAATTCTACCTTCTTTCACAACACAGCCTCTTTTTTTACCAATCTCAGTAAGGTACTCATCTTCAGACATATTCAAAAAGTCAAGAGAGTATTTTTTATTCAAAAGTTCGCAATAATCTTTTTTGATAATCTCTATAGTTTTTTTTGCGACAAGTTCCTTGTCATATAGCTCATCCTTGATACTTCCTATAGCACAAAGCTTTATAGCAACCAAATCATCTTCAAGCTTTGGCACCAAGATACCAGGCGTATCTAACATCTCAAAATAGTCATTTATCTTTATCCACTGCTTAGACTTCGTAACACCCGGTTTGTCTCCAGTTTTTGCCTTAGAGGAGTTTGTTATTTTGTTAATAAGTGTAGATTTTCCCACATTTGGAATTCCGAGAACACCAAATCTTATTATTTTTCTTCTTCCTTTTTGCCTTGCCTCTTCAATTTTATCTTTTAATAAATTTTCGGCGATTTTGAATATATTTTTTACGTTTGTACCTTTTAAAGAATCAACACAAAGTGCTCTTTGGTTGATTGATTCAAAATACTTCAAAAATTGATTATTTTTCTTCTCATCAGCTAAGTCAGCTTTGTTTAAAAGGTAAATCTTGGGTTTGTCTTTTATAAGCGCTTCTAACTGCTCATTTCGTGAGCTTAAAGGTGCTCTTGCATCAAGCAAGATGAGATACAAATCTACGTACTTGTTAAGCTCAGAAATTTCTCTCTTTGCCTTCTGCATATGCCCCGGGTACCATTGAACAATCAAATTATAAAGCCTCCCTTTTTGTAAATAAAAATATAAAAAAGAGACTAAGCTTAACTCTAAGCATTAGTCTCTTCCTGAGTATTATCAGTATTTTCTTTTTGAGGTACTTCAATAAGCTCTTTTATCTTTGCATCTTTACCAATTTTCTCTCTGATATAATAAAGTTTTGCTCTTCTTACTTTACCTCTTCTTATAACTTCAATCTTCTCGAGCCTTGGTGAGTGAAGAGGAAATACTCTTTCAACACCAATACCGTATGAAATTCTTCTAACTGTGAAAGTTTCCGAAAGTCCTTTTCCTCTCCTCTTTATGACAAGTCCTTCAAAAGCTTGCACTCTTTCTCTTCCACCTTCAATAACTTTAAAATATACCCTTACTGTATCACCTGGTTTAAAATCTGGAATATCTTTTCTCAGCATTTCACTTTCAATTTCTCTAATAATATCCATCTATTATTTTCCCTCCTTCCACACAAAAATGTTCTTGCAAACCATGTTTGCAGAGGACCATCTATTTTCATTTGGGAAATAGCCCAAAATGAACATGTGTAATTATAACACATTTTTTTGACCCTCACAATATTTTATTAAAAATTCTATATCATCCTTTGTCAAATTAGCAGCACTTATAAGATCTGGCCTTGCTTTAATTGTCTTTAAAAGGCTTTGATACCTTCGCCACTTTTTTATTTTCTCATGATTCCCAGAAAGAAGAATCTCAGGCACTTTCAGCCCTCTGAATTCATATGGTCTTGTGTAATGTGGGTATTCCAAAAGACCATTAGAGAAACTTTCTTCTTCTACAGATTTCTTTTCAATAACACCTTCAACAAGCCTTGATATAGAATCAATTAAAACAAGAGCTGCATACTCTCCTCCGCTTAACACATAATCTCCTATCGAAATTTCATCTGTCACAATCAAATCAATAACTCTTTGGTCTATCCCCTCATAATGCCCACAGATGATGACAAGCTCCTCTTCTTTTGAAAACTCCTTTGCAACATCCTGTGTATACTTTTTCCCTTGAGGTGTAAGATAAATCACTCTGTGAGGTTTATCAGACTTTATACTCTCATATGCATCAATTATTGGCTGGGCAGCCATAACCATTCCATATCCGCCGCCATAAGGATAATCATCTGTTCTTTTATGTTTATCTTGTGTAAAATCCCTTATATTTATTGCCTCAATTTTGATTAAACCTTTTTCTTGTGCCCTTTTCAAAATACTGAAGTTTGTTGCTTGTAAAATCACTTCTGGAAACAGGGTCAAAACCTTAAATACCATCTTTAATCTAACAACCCTTCAATAACCTTTATTTTCATATACCCTTGTTCGATATTCACTTCTTTAACAATATCTTTTAAAGCTGGGATTAACAAATCTTTCTTACCTATATAGCTTTGGCAGATATACACATCATTGCTTCCCGTCTGCAAGACGTCTTTCACCTTGCCAAGCTTTCTCCCATCTAAATCATAAACCTCAAGCCCAATTATGTCGCATATAAAATAGGTATCTTCTGGAAGTTTTTTAGCCCTCTCTCTTTCTATCACTAAAAAACGGTTTTTGAGTTTTTGTGCTTCATCTATACTGGAAATCTCTTTAAACTTCATAATAACAATATTATCCTTCACTCTGTACCTTTCGATTGTAAGTTTTTGAGAAAGATTGTCTTCTAAAAGAACATAATCAAGCTCAGAAAATCTGTCAGGACTGTCTGTAAGAGGTATTACTTTCACTTCACCTTTAAGACCAAAAGTGTTTACTATCTTGCCCACCTGGAGGTACTTGTACATCTTCACTCACCTTTTTAAAAAAGAGTTAGGCAAACTTTTGCCTAACTCTTTTATTGTAAAATCTCAACAATAACTCTTTTGTTGTCCTTGCTTGCTGCAGCTCTGACAACTGTCCTTATAGCTCTTGCAATTCTACCTTGCTTGCCAATTACCTTGCCCATGTCCTCAGGTGCAACTTTTAATTCTATTATCACAGATTGCTCACCATGGATTTCACTAACCTTTACTTGGTCTGGGTTGTCAACAAGAGACTTTGCTATGACTTCAACTAAATCTTTTAGCATGTCAAGTTCTCCCTCCTTGTAAAAATGGATTATTCAATTACCCGAGCTTTTTTGAGCAAAATCTTTACAGTGTCTGTTGGCTGAGCACCATGTGAAAGCCATTTTCTTGCTTTTTCAACATCAATTTTGATATCAGCAGGGTTTTTGAGAGGATTATAATATCCTATTTCATCAATTGTCTTCCCGTCTCTTGGACTTCTTGAGTCTGCAACAACAATTCTATAAAATGGATTGTTCTTTGCACCCATCCTCTTGAGTCTAATCCTTACTGCCACACATATCACCTCCCCTATTCAAAAGTTATTATATATTACATGAAAGGAAATTTAAATTTTCCTTTCTTAGCAAAGCTGGAATTTGAAAACTGCTTCATCATCCTTTTCATGTCTTCAAACTGTTTCAAAAGTCTGTTTACATCTTGAACAGTGGTACCTGAACCCATAGCAATTCTTTTTTTTCTGCTGGAATTAATAATGCTTGGGTCTTGGCGTTCTTCTTTTGTCATGGAATTTATGATTGCTTCTATTTTTTTAAGTTCCTTCTCGCCAGCATCAAAATCCACATCACCTTTTAATTTAACGCCAGGTATCATGGAAATAATCTGAGATAAAGGTCCCATCTTTTTTATTTGCTTTAGCTGGTCTAAAAAATCTTCAAGAGTAAACTGCATACTTCTGAGTTTTTTTTCAAGCTCCTCAGCCTTTTTCTGGTCAATAGCTTCCTGAGCTTTCTCTATTAAAGTCAAAATATCTCCCATTCCAAGTATTCGGGAAGCCATCCTGTCGGGATGAAAAGCCTCTAAATCTTCCATCTTCTCGCCAACACCGGCAAACTTTATTGGTTTGCCAGTTATAGCTTTGACAGAAAGAGCAGCTCCGCCTCGTGTGTCACCGTCAAGCTTTGTCATAATAATTCCATCTATGCCAAGCTGCTCATTGAAAGCTGCAGCAACATTCACAGCATCTTGTCCTGTCATGGCATCTAATACAAGCAAAATTTCTGTCGGTTTTATTGCATTTTTGATTGCAACCAGCTCGTCCATAAGCTCTTGATTTATGTGAAGTCTTCCTGCAGTGTCAACAATGGCAACATCGCACCTGCTTGCCTTTGCAAACTCAATGCCTTCCTTTGCTATCTTAACAGCATCTTTGCTGTTGTAATCTGCAAAACATTTCACTCCAACCTTTTGTGCAACAACTTCTAATTGTTTTATTGCAGCAGGTCTGTATATATCACAGGCAACAAGCAAAGGGTTCTTGCCCTGCTTTTTTAAAAGCCCGGCAAGCTTTCCAGCTGTGGTGGTCTTACCAGAACCTTGAAGCCCTACCATCATATAGATAGAAAATCCGCTTGGTGAAAATGTAAGTTTTGTGTCACTTCCACCAAGAAGGTTTACCATCTCGTCGTATACAATCTTTATTACCTGCTGGGCAGGAGTAAGGCTTTCTAAAACTTCTTCTCCCACAGCCTTTTGTGTCACAGTGTTGATAAAATCTTTTACCACTTTGTAGTTTACATCAGCCTCTAATAGCGCAAGCTTTACCTCTTTCATAGCGTCTTTGATATCCTTTTCTGTGAGCTTGCCCTTACCTCTCAGCTTTTTAAATACATCCTGCAGTTTTTCAGAAAGACTACTAAACATCTTCTTGCCACTCCTGAATACTATTTATTATACTCATAATCTCTTCATCTTTGTATCTTTCGTATATTCTCCTTAGTTTCTGTAGAACCTCTTCAATTATGCTCCTGTTTTTATAATACTTGTCTGCCAGCTTGAGCTTTGCCTCGTACCTTTTTAAGGCTATTTCTGCTTTTCTAAATGCATCAAAAACACCCTGCCGTGATATGCCAAGTTCTTTTGATATCTCTCCCAAGGTTAAATCTTCATTTACATACAGCTCTATAATCTTTTTTTGTCTTTCGGTCAAAAAGTCCTTATAAAAATCGTAAAGAAGGCTCAAATATACCTTATTTTCTTGCTGCATTTTTAATTTCATCTCTCTGTAAAGCTTAAAAACTTGACACTATTATATGATAATAAACTTCTGATCTTTTGTCAAAAATTTTTTGTGTTCAACAACAAAAAAGCACCTTCGCCATTTTTGCTCGCAACTTTAAGGGCAAAGGTGCTACACTTTTTCAGGCAACTCAAGGCAAACTTATATGGAATTCAAATCTGTTATCTGGCAATAACCACTTTTAATTTCCTGCATACCTTCTTTTCCTCTTAAATAGCCAATTATAATTTGATTTAATCGGGGATATTCTCCCATATCCTTCTCAGTTCTTACTAAAACCTCACCGTCAAGCAAACCTATAACTTCTGCATCCTTCAAGTTTGCCATTGAAGAAACTATTCTGTGTTTTTGTTTAGCATCATCAATTGAATCGCAGTACAAAATTCTGCCATTTTTGATTATCGCAATATTTGTTGCATACTCTTCAAGTTCAAAAATCTCGTGTGAAGACACAATAACTGCTATATTTTTCTCTTGAACATATTGTTTTATAAGTTGTATCAACTCAAATCTTACAGTTGGGTCAAGGTTTTGAGTAGGTTCATCTAAAAGCACCAGCTCTGCATTTGTTGCCAATGCTAAGATAACAAGGATAAGCGTTCTTTGACCCATTGAAAATTTAGAAAGTTCTTGATTTGTACTAAACCCATAGCGCGAAAGAAAATTTTTGAAAAATAAATCATCCCAATTTGGATACAAGGCTTGATACATCTTATAGTAATCACCTAATGCCAACCTTGAAAAAACTTTTCTGTGCTCAGAAACAAATGCTATGTTCTTCTTTAAAGAAGGCTCAAAAGGCTTGCCAAAAATCAAAACTTCTCCGGTATCTCTGGAAGCTGCATTTATTATACACTTTAGAGTTGTTGTTTTACCAGCCCCATTTGGTCCAACAAGAGCCAATATCTCACCTTTTTGTACAGTAAAACTCACATCAGATAAAATTTGTTTGTCACCTATTCTCTTGCTCAAATTTTTGACTTCTACTACCATCATTTCAGTTCTCACCACCTTTTTTTACATATGCAAAATAAGCAAAAAAACAAATCAGAGCAGCATACAAAAAGGCTAAAATCATGCTTCCCTGCTTTGTAAAGCTTATTAAACTATATGGATTAAAATCAGCTGCATTCAAATTAGTTGAGCCTAAATCTCCCAGCAAAGCATCTGCAATTGTTATTACAATACTCCAAATAAAACCATCATGTCCTAATGTCGTGAATAACATACTTATCCCGTAAATTGCTAAAAGCGCAATGATTGTTTTTAAAATAACCAGTAACCCTTCTAAAATGGTCAGGTTATAGTATATTTTATCAGCTGCCGATGTTATTGAAATTATAAGAACTAAAAACATTAGATTATATAGGAAAAGCTCTCTTTTTGAGAACGGCAAAAAATACAAAAGCTCAACATTTTTATTCTTAATATCATTTACAAGCATTGCAGAACATAGAAGTATTATGCCAATAACTCTTATGGTAAAACTCGGTATAAACAATATTAGCGTGAAAAATAGTATTTGACCTGTTTTTTCTCTTGACTTTGTCAGTTTGAAGCTCAAAAAGCTTGGGAGGACTGGGATTGACAAAATATGGACCTCAATTTTGTCACTACATCATTTGCTAATACCAATAAATTCTAAGCCTTCCTCATATGTCATGAAGTTTTTTGGACCCTTTATCTTCATTACATTCAGTATATCTCCAGCTCCTCCCTCAATTCTTTGCTTTATCAAATATTTCTTCCCTTTTATCTCTATTTCAAAAAAGTTCATTGAATATATTGCTTCCATTATCCTTTCACTACTTATTCCTTTACCTTTTCTCCTCAAAATATATTCCAATGTCCTTTGCAGTAAAAATGCCAAAAAACATATCACAAAATGTCCTTTTATTCTGCTTTCTGTAAAGTGATATATCGGTCGCACTTCTAAACAGCTTTTCATTACTCTGAATGACTGTTCTATCTTCCATAAATCGTGATATGCTCCTAAAACCTCTTCTACATCCATATCCTTTTTGCTCGTTTGAATTGCATAATAACCGTCAAATTTCTCATCTCGTTTTATCGTTTCCTCATCCAATACATATTCTTCTGATTTTGATTTCTTCTTCAAATATTTCCTTGCACCTTTCTTTTCTAAGGCTGTTATGCTTCCTTTGTTCTCTAAAAGCTCTTTGGCTTTTCTTACCAATCTCTCTCTGTCTTCTTTGTCTTTCTTGGCTCTCTTGCTTGAATACGTTATTATCAAATTCTCTTCTATTTTGAACTCTTTACCCTCTTCATCCTTGACAATATTTGTTCTTTCCAATACCTTATATTTGAATTCATCACCATAAATTTCTTCAGCATTCAAACATCTTTTGCCATCAAGTCTTTTATATCCTTCTTCATTAAAAACTTCATCTAAAATTTCTTTACTTGCATTCTTTAATCTGCTTGCTACTATATAGTCGTACCCAGCTTCTTTTATCATCTTTAAATTTATTCTGCTGTTAAGCCCTTTGTCTGCTACTATTATTATCTTATCTATACTAAATTTTTCCTTCAGCTTCCTCAGTATCTTTACCATCGTCTTGCTATCTATCGTATTACCAGGAAAAAGTTCATACCCTATCGGTCTGCCTTCTTTGTCCACCAAAAGCCCTAATACAACTTGCACTTCATTTACCTTGTTGTCTTTGCTAAACCCAAAATTTTTAAGTTCATCCGCTCTACAACTCTCAAAGTATATTGTCGTCACATCATAAAACACTACATCAACTACCATCTTAAATAAGTCTTTATTTCTCTGATACAGGTATGTCTCTAAATCTTCTTTTACACTGTCAAGAAAATCTAAACACCTGTACAATTGATTCAAATCTATATCCTCTTCAAATCCAAAATATTTGCTTCTCTGATGATAAGTTCTTAGTTTGCTCATTGGCTCTATCAATCTCTGTATGGTCATTAAAAAACTTACTTTGTCTACATCAAATTTTATCTTTCTCTCTTTTGCTGCTTTCCCTTTTAAAAACTTATCAATTTCAAGCTCCTGCCATAACTTTCTGTATACAATGTATCCCCAGTTTTTTACAACTGCATCCGAAATATCTTCTTCAGATTCAATAGTAACAGCTTTTGCATTCTCAGTAGTTGTTTCAGCGACAATATCAGATAGTTTTTTTACAATGTTTTTAAAAGCGGGGTCATCTTTGAGAATATCAAGTCTACCAAAGTTAAATAGTACTCTTTGCTTTACTTTACCATTTTCACGGTAATTTTCGACTAACCTAACATACTGATAACCGCCAGCATTAGTAATTTTGACAAACATATGGCAACTCCTTGAAGATAGTTTGTTATATTGTACCACAAAATATTTAAAAAGTCAAGCAAATTCAGTATATATTAAGCTAAAATTTGTCCCTACATTTTTTAAAATTTTTTATTTTTCTCTTCTTGAAACCCGCATAAATTAAGACTTTGTTATTTTTTGTTAGCTCAAAAACACCTCTTAACTGACAAAGTCAAGATATCATTTACAAGCATTGCAGAACATAGAAGTATTATGCCAATAACTCTTATGGTAAAACTCGGTATAAACAATATTAGCGTGAAAAATAGTATTTGACCTGTTTTTTCTTTTAGTTCTTTTCCAATGTAAATATCCATTTTTGTTAGACTTTCTTCGATGTTAAAATTTAAAATTCTTGAAAATTCAAACCTCTTCATTTTTCCACACCTCCTCAAATAAAATCACGGCTGTGTAAAAATCTATTTGATGACTTTTAAGTTCCCTAACACACTCTTTTATTATCTCAATTATCTTTTTATCAACATCAATATCCTTCTTCACAAAATACCCAATCCCCTGTTCTGCTTCAATAAAACCTTCGGCTTTTAGTTTTTCCAGTGCTTTTAAGACTGTGTTTATATTCACATCAAAAATTGCCTGAAGTTCTCTTACAGTTGGAAGCTGTGAACCTTGCTGAAGATTTCCAAGTATTATCTCTGATTTAATCATGTTGACAATCTGCACGTATGCAGGAACACCGCTGTGTTTATCAACTTTTCTCAGCATTTTAATCATCACTCTCTTATAAGTTTTACATAACCTGAAGTTTTGGTTGTAACAGGTGCACTGTAAAGGTTATTGATTTTTACAATACCACCTGTTGCTTCAATGTTCAAAATGCCCTTTTCATTTTCGCTATTTAAAATATTAATTGATCCATTCAATCCTGTTGCATTAATATCAAACTCCTCAAACCTTGCTTTTGCCCTGATATTCAATCCTGTTGAATCAATTTCAATTTTGTCAAATATCAACTGTGAATTTATATCTGCTCCAGAAGAATTAACCTTCAAATGCTTCCCCTTAAAATCAGCTCTCAGCTCAAGCCCTGCACAGTCTATAGAAATATCATCTGTTGCTTCAATCTGCCCTTGAATAAAGCTGCCATCTGAATTTACTGTTAGATTTTTGAACTTCCCATTCCCTCTTGTTTTTAGCCCTCTACAGGAAATTTTCACATTTCTCAAAGATTTTGTACCAAGTCTTATTTCATATGTTGTATCAAATTCTGTATTTCTGTCAAAGACTTTCAAAGTTTTTCCTGAAACTTTTGTTTTGAGCACTGAAGGAAAATAGATGGTATCTTCATCATCAATGAGTTCTAAATCTATTCCGCCTGAACAGGTAATTACAATTTCATCAAAATTCTTAATTGACATATTCTGGTCTGGAGAATAAGTGATTGAATGATAAACCTCAATAAAGTCGCTGCTGGTAATCACATCAGAAATTATTTGTGAAATACTTTTTGATAACCCAGAAAACTTATAATCTTGCTTATCAGAAGAATAGTAGTGAAGTTGAGATATAATTAAACCAACAATAACCAATGTGACTAAGGCTACAGCAATAACCATTCCAAAAGAGGTTTTCTTTATTGGAAAAATACTAAATAAAAACAAAATGCAACTTAGTACAAATAAAACCTTTAATGCAGTCCATGGAAAAATCCATGCAAATAAAATTGACAACAGTGATAAAACAAGTCTCATTGTTTGGCTTGTGTAAAATTTTTTAATCTGAAATATGTTAGAGCTATTTTTGGATATAAGATAGAAAAGCCCAAGTACAATGAAAAAAATGACCACCAGCAAACCAATAAGTCCTAAAACATTTTGATTAAAATGCATAACCTACCCTCCTGTTTGATTTTTATAGTGTTATATAATTATATAACACTAAAATTTGATTCTGTCACCTGTATTTTTCGATGATTTTTAAAATTTTTAAATTATATATTCCGAGTACTTTTGATATGGATAAACGGAATTCTAAACTAATATTTCTAATAAATGTAATTATGATATAATGTATTATATGAAATTATTTCTATCCTGAGGTTGTTGAATAAAAGAAATAACCATGTTATAGTAAACGTAGCAACAAAAGAAAATACCCCTCTTGTGTTATAATTTTAATTTAAGAGAAAATCACAACAAAACACAAGGGGGAAAAATTTCAGAGAATTAAAATATCGAATAAACCAAGACACAGAGTTTAAAAGAGCAATAGGTATGGAAGAAAGTCCAAACTATTCATATTTTGCAAAGTTGTCAAGAACAATATAGAAAGAATGCATGCAAGATATAAAGGACATAGTAATAGCTGAAATAAAACCTGATATGAGTATAGCAAAAGTTGACTCGCCGTCGCTGAGAAGTGCCAAAAATGATTTAGAAGCAAAAATATGTATACATATTACAATAGGATTTTTCAGGGGATACAAATTACATCTTTTGTGTGCAGGTAAAGAAGAAGTAATACCACTTTTCTGAATTTTAGCAACAGCAAACGAACATGACTCAAGACAAAAAGAGCTTTTGTATAGGGCATGGGGCTTGAGTTGTGAGATTGTTTTAGCAGATGCGGGATACGATTGTAGCAGCTGATTTAATATAGCAAATAAGCTTAAAGTTAAATTTGTTGCTGGGATAAATAAAAGAAACAAGAAAAATAAAAACAATGTTAGCAATAGTTTTAGAAGCAAGAACATAAGATTTTTAGAAACTGAAGAGGGTAAAAAGCTATACAAGCAGAGAACAAAGATTGAAAGACTATTTAGCAAATTAAAAGGAGAATATAATCCTGAGAATGTGAGGCTCAAGGAATTTAGAAATCATAAAAGATTTATTGATTGGATATTAATTACTTTTCTATTTGAGCAACTTTTTAGAAAATTAGAAGGTAAGAAGTTTTCTTTTACTTATGAATGAAATCAAAAACTTTTGTTTATTTTATGTATTGTTGGTAATATTTATTATTCAACAACCTAATTGATTGTCCATAATAAATATCTACAACATTTTGTACAATAACATTTAACAAACTAATTTTGGTACTATAATCAATTATTCTTATCCCCCAAAATTCAGGACTTATTGCAGGGATTCTTCTGTCTATTAAGTAATAATGAATTTTGTTTTCAGGTATATTTCTTTCAAATTCTAACACATCAAAAGTACAAATATTGTCCATTGATTTCTTAATTCTTTTAATTCGTGAACCATAGACTACTAACAATTTATATTTATTACTATCCACCTTTCTCAGTTTTTCTAATAGTTTCTGGACACGATAGCTTTTATTTTTATCATACCCTAACACTAACAACATATTAACCTCATATTCTACAAAACTGCCTCGCCAAATAATTTTTTCTATTTCTTTGTCACTCTCTATCCAACCAATATAATAAGTTTTAACTTCAAAAGGTATAATAGGATATATATACCACC
Organism: Caldicellulosiruptor naganoensis; assembly: GCF_026914285.1. NCBI lineage: Bacteria > Bacillati > Bacillota > Caldicellulosiruptorales > Caldicellulosiruptoraceae > Caldicellulosiruptor > Caldicellulosiruptor naganoensis. The sequence goes on along the minus strand of NZ_CP113864.1, from coordinate 1,143,960 downwards.
AAAAAAATAAACATACCTACACTGATTGTTAATATTGCCCAACAACCCATCCCTTTTTTGCTTTCACCCTTTTCCATCATAATTACTTATCACCTCTATCTCTACTAAAAATTTATCACACCAATATAAACATTTCATCCTTCCATTTCTATCTTTAAAATATATGACCTTCCTAACAGGTAATACTTTTATTCCGAAAACCATAAATAAAACACTTACTAATACCAATAAGTTAAGCTAAATACTTCTTAAAAGCTGAATTAAGTAAAATTTGAATGTTATTTTTATTTGGTATATTATATCCCCTACCTCTTGACATTCTGCTGTTTGTCTATTATACAAAATTATTTATAGTCTAATACTCAATCTTCATCTGAATTTTATTTGTACCGGAATAGATGAAGAGGAAAGAATCTCTTTGCTAAGATCTCTGTCACATTCAATCCCCCACACCCATACTGTTCCATCTTTTTTAAGCGCTACTGAATGAGTATCTCCTGCAGCAATTGCCACAACATTGTCAAGCTTTTCTACTTTTAAAGGAATTGTTGAAAATTCTATATTTCTTCTACCAAGCTGCCCTCTAATGTTTGAACCCCATACCCAAACAGTTCCATCTTTTTTCAGTGCCATTGAATGGTAATCCCCTGCAGCAATTGCTACTACATTGTTTAGACCTTTCACACGTACAGGAACAAAAGATGTCTCTCTTGTCCCATTCCCAAGCTGACCATAAGCATTATATCCCCAACTCCAAACAGTACCATCCTTTTTCAAAGCCAAAGAATGATATTTACCAGCCGCTACTTTTACTACTCCACTCAATCCCTTTATTTTAACTGGCTTTTCTGAAAAATTAAGATATTTCTTTTTATTATCTAAATTAGTATCACCCCATGACCAAACAGTCCCATCAGTTCTCACAGCCAATGAATGAAAGTAACCTGCTGCAATTGACCTCACATTTTTTATATTATCTAAACGTATTAATTTAGTCACAGAACTTACTGAACTGTCGGTAAATTTGCGAAAATAAAAATCATTACCACACCCCCATATGTTCCCATCTTTTCTTAAAACCAATATGTAATCTAATCCACCAGCTATTTCCGTAATATCGTTTAATTTTCCAATCTTTATTGGTAGTGGAGATAATATATCTTTAGTATTTTTTTCACTCCACACACTTTCAATAAATCCCCATACCCAAACAGTGCCATCTTTATCTACTGCTAATGAATGTTGAGATCCAGCCTCCACTAACACAGCATTATTCAGTCCCTTTACACACGTAGGAATATACGAAGATTTATAAGTCCCGTTACCAAGCTGACCTTTGTTATTAGCACCCCATGACCAAACTGTTCCATCTCTTTTTATTGCTAACGTATGAGAACCACCCGCAGCAATTGCTACAACATTGTCAAGCCATTTCACTTTATATGGAAGATTTAAAGAAAAGCTATTATTCTCTCTTCCCAGCTGACCAAAAGCATTATTCCCCCATGCCCAAATAGTACCATTTTTTGTTAAAGCAACTGAATGCAATCTGCCTGCGGCAACTGCTACAACGTTCTTTAAACCCTTAACCTGAACAGGCAAAAATGAATGCTCACCAACATTACTACCAAGCACACCATAAGAATTATGTCCCCATACCCATACTGTCCCATCATCTTTCAATGCTATTGAATGACGATAACCGGCAGCAATAGCTACAACCTTATTTAACCATCTTATACGTACAGGAATATATGAATTATCTATTTTCCCATTTTTCTCAATTATACCTCCACCCCAAATCCAAACAGCGCCATCTTTATTTAGTGCTATAGAATGAAAACCACCTGCTGAGATTGCTATAACATCAGATAATCCCTTTACACGGACAGGAACAGAAACAGTATAATCTTCAGTTGGTCTGTTCCCGAGCTCACCATCTTCATTATATCCCCAACTCCAAACAGTACCATCACGTTTCAGTGCCAATGAATGATAAAGTCCTGCTGAAACTGCTACTACATCTTTTAACCCTTTCACCTTTACTGGAACAGCTGATGGTTTTAAACTCCCAATTCCAAGCTCCCCATGATTGTTTATACCCCATGCCCAAACGCTTCCGTCAGAACCAACAGCCAATGAAAAATCCCACCCAGCTGCAATCGCAACTATATTTTTTAGTTCTTTTACCTTCACTGGTGTTGTAAAATCTCTATATACATCGCTTTTTCTCTGTCCATAGTTAGTATGACCCCAAATCCATACACTCCCATCCTTCTTTAACGCCAAAGAATGAAACGTCCCTGCTGATACTGCCACCACATCCTTGAGCCCCTTAACACGAACAGGAATACACGAATCTTTATATGTGCCATTGCCAAGCTGCCCAAAACCATTATATCCCCATGCCCACACTGTTCCATCATCTTTAATTGCCAACGTGTGAAGACTCCCGGCACCTGATGAAATAACCTTAAAATTTTCTCCCTGCAACTCTTTGCTGTTTTCTTTATTCTTTGAATTTGCATTTGATAAGGTCATACTTAGAAAACTAAAAATTAAAAACAATAATACTGCATACTTTATTTTTCTCATTTTCATTTTGCACCTCTACCAAAATTAATTATAGTTTTACCTTTTTATATTTTATATTACAACATTTTGTATAATAACATTCAGCATGCTAATTTGGCACTATAACCAATTATACTTATCTCCAAAGATCAAAATTTGTTGCAGTGATTCTTCTGTCTATTAAGTAATAATGAATTTTGTTTTCAGGTATATTTCTTTCAAATTCTAACACATCAAAAGTACAAATATTGTCCATTGATTTCTTAATTCTTTTAATTCGTGAACCATAGACTATTGCCAATCTATATTTATTACTATCCACCTTTCTCAGTTTTTCTAATAGTTTCTGGATACGATAGCTTTTATTTTTATCATCTCCTAACCTTAATAACATACTAACTTCGTCTTCTATAAGCTCGTCTCGCCAAATAATTTTTTCTATTTCTTTGTCACTCTCTATCCAACCAACATAATAAGTTTTAACTTCAAAAGGTATAATAGGATATATATACCACCAAAAAAATAAACATACCTACACTGATTGTTAATATTATCCAACAACCCATCCCTTTTTTGCTTTCACTCTTTTCCATCATAATTACCTATCACCTCTATCTCTACTAAAAATTTATCACACTTATATGAACATTTCGTCTTTCCATTTCTATCTTTAAAATATATGACCTTCCCAACAGGTAATACTTTTATTCCGAAAGGATTATACGAGAGTCCAACCGGCCTTGGAAAATTTTTGTGCCTTTTATAATTCTCTAATTGCTCGAGCTGTTCGTAAAAAGAACTCTGGTCTAAAGCAATTCTTGGAAAACATGTGCCCCCGAAAAAACTCAATGAACCATCAAACCCCTCTACTTTCTCAACATTCTGCGTTTCTAAAAATGCCTGTGCCACGTTACCAAGGGTAACTAATTTTTTATCTTTTTCACTTATTGTTGCTTTTGTGTCTATAGCATCAAGCAAACCATTATTGCAACTTAGCAGTACTAGTTCCTTTATTTTCTTTTCCTTTAATTTCCTTATTTCAGTTGCTAAATCATCATGTAGTGTCTTCCCGTCTGGATTGACTGTTAGGTTTTCTTTATCTGTTTTTTTATCACCATCAATGTCTCTATCATTATTTATCACTATAGCATAATACTTACCGTGAAAAAACAAAATTACGTTGTCAATCCCTTCATCTCTCATATTATTCCATTCCCTCACAAATACTTCCTCTGTTTCTACTTGGATGGCTTTAACCTGTTCTATACTCTTGTATCCATTTTTAAATCTAACCCATTTTCTCGCAAACTCTGCTTGTGATTTAAAGTTTTTTGGATCATAAAATATATAACTTATTCCCTTTGTGTTATTAAAAATACCCCTGCTAAAATCTTTGCTAAACATCAGTGGATCAACTTCTACTGGTCGCCCTGAATATCCGTAATTTACATCAAATCTAATATTATCTATCAACACAGCTGTCGTATATATGGTATCAACCGCATCTTTAACGCTAAATTTCAAAACTGCATTCTGCCCTCTGAATGGTGTTACATCAAATTCTGTGGTCTGCCAGTCTGTCATCCATACATCGCCTTTATCAAACACTATCTCAGGTGAAACATTTATTAAATTCCCACCGTTAGTTTCTGTCGCATTAAACATTGAAGCTATTTTATTTATGTCCAAATCTAAAATCTTAACCTCCTGCCCATTTTCACCCTCTAAGGTTATTGTTACAACAAATGGATCATCGTAGCGTGAACCTATCCATTCTAAAAATTCTTCTGATAAAACATTCCAATCAAATATTAACTTGTTGGCATATTCAGGTATAAATATTCTTTGCTTTAGCTCACCATGTTCTAACGTATAGCCTAAACCTGTTGAAATAATCCCCATCTTGCTCCATCTGTCGGCTTTACAAAGCCAAGCCCAGTTGTTACTCTCCCATCTCCGTCCGTTTGCCACCCAATAAGTTCATTTTCAAAACTACCATTAATCTTATTGTTAGCGTAATTGATTCATTCATACTATCCGAAATAACAATAGTTGCTTTTCCATCACTATTGGTCGTAACAGAACTTGGTGCAGTTGCATTGCCTGTAACACTTATTGAACAGATAACATTCGGTACTGGTTTGCCAAACTTGTCCACTATCGTAAATGATATTTTATGTTCAATATTGCATTCATATTCATTTCGAATTTGATCAAAAATTATATCTGTTTCTCTGTAAATTAAATCTATATCCTCTTTGCTACTCTGTACATTTAAAGTACTTCCTCTAAAAATTATTTTATTTCCCAATATCTTTCCTTTCAAAGTAAATATTCCCGAATAAATAGTAACAGTTCCTTTGGGCGCATAAATGATACCCTTTATATTAACCCAGAATCATTAAATGTAATATTACCTGTTTCAGAACAAATAACACTCCCATCTTTAAAGCCAATTTCACTTTTCACCACATTAATTGAAATATCTTTCGTTGCTATTATATAGTCATTAGTTGTAAATTTCGAACCATTTACAAAAATACTCCCATTAGCAATGATAGATTTCTCGAATACTATACTGTTCCCATGGTATTTCTGGTCAGCTTCAAATACCTCAGTATTTTCACTTGCTATTGTTTTAATCTCAGTAGTATAATCTGACATATCAATAATGGGTGCACATTCAATTTCTTTGGTTATTAAAGCTTTTGCATTCTTTGCACTCACTTTACCTGAAGCTTCACATACACCGTCAATAACAAGCTCTGAACCTTGACACACAAAGTCCGCATTAGTATGCACATCACCCTTTATGCTGATTCTTGAACCATTCAGTAATTATGCGCTCTCTCGACTTGCAGAAAACAAAGCATAATCAACAGCTTCCCGTCCAGACATCTGAACTTCACCATCAGCAGCAAACATATTGAACGGTAAAAATTGGAGTACCAAAAACATTGCTAAAATCATACTTAAAAACTTCTTATTTCTTGCATTCATTACACTTTCCTCCTCCAAATTTTAAAATTTAATTTAGCTTTTTGCAGAACGCTCAATATGAGCGTTATCAATCATTTAAAACATCTAAACAGTCTGGTCACTTTCCTCATATTTGTAATATTTTCTTGCTTCCTTGATACATAAACTAAATCTTCTTATTTGTCCACTTTCTGGACTTAATTTTATGCTAATATTTTATCCAAACATTTCATACTATGTCAACATCCATTTTTCGCTTTTTTTTACTCTTCATTTTTTAAATCTAGCTCCCCTACACGCTTTAATTTGCTCTTTATTTCTTTGAATTTCTGTGCAGTTTATGAAATTGAAAGTAAAAAATATTTATTTTCTTTCTCAAAAAATCAGCTCTCTCAACAGCATTTTTGTGTTATAATACAATCTGTTATAAACTAAACAACTTATAATACCAAATCAAAACGCAACTTAGCATGAAAGGAGTAAAAAGATGGTAAGAGTCAGATTTGCACCAAGTCCAACAGGTCAGCTTCACATAGGCGGTGCAAGGACAGCACTTTTTAACTATCTATTTGCCAAAAAACACAATGGAAAATTTATTTTGCGTATAGAAGACACCGACCTTGAGAGGTCAAGAGAAGAGTGGGCAGAAGGTATTATGAGAAGTTTGAGATGGCTTGGAATTGAATGGGATGAAGGACCTGACATTGGTGGAGAGTTTGGACCATATTTCCAATCTCAAAGGAAAGACATTTATATGGAGTACATCAATAAACTATTAGAAGAAGGTAAGGCTTACTACTGTTTTTGCTCCCAAGAAGAGATTGAAAAGGAAAGGGAAATTGCAAAGCAAAATAAGGTATCTTACAAATACAGCAAAAAATGCAGAAATATAAGTTTAGAGGAAGCAAAAAGAAGAATAAAAAATGGTGAAAAGGCAGTTGTCAGAATAAAGGCACCACAAGATGGTGTTACAGTAGTCCATGACATAATTCGAGGAGATGTTGAGTTTTCAAATGACCAGTTGGATGATTTTATAATATTAAAATCAGACGGCAATCCAACGTATAACTTTGTATGTGTGGTTGACGACTATTTTATGAAAATCTCACATGTAATAAGAGCTGAAGAACATCTTTCAAACACGCCAAAACAGCTTATTATTTATCAGGCTTTAAATCTAACCCCGCCCCAATTTGCTCATGTTCCAATGATTTTAGCGCCAGATAGAAGCAAATTGAGCAAACGCCATGGTGCAACTTCTGTGGAAGAGTTTTTTGAAAATGGTTATTTAAAAGAGGCTATTGTGAATTATCTTTTGTTGCTCGGCTGGTCACCTGGAGAAGATAGAACAATAATTGGACTTGATGAAGCTATTGAAAAATTTGAGCTTGAGAAAGTGTCCAAAAATGCTGCTATATATGATATAAATAAGCTCACATGGATAAATGGTCATTATCTGAAAGAGATTCATATTGAAGACTTGTATGAAAGAATGAAATATTTCTACTCTAAAAAAGGCATCGAAATTGAGAGGTTTGACAAAGAGTATGTAAAATCTGCTTTGAAACTTGTTCGTGAAAAGGTAAAGACTTTAGTCGAGGTTGTGGATGCAAGCACATACTTTTTTGATGATAGCTACGAATATGATCAAAAAGGAGTTGAAAAATACCTAACACCTGAAAATCTCAATATCGTTAAATCTCTTTCAGATGAGCTAAAAAACTTAGAACCTTTTTCAGCTCCTGAGATTGAAAGTCTTGTTCGTAAAAAAGCCGAAAGCTTAAATGTAAAGGCGGCAAACATTATTCATACAATTAGAGTTTGTATAAGTGGAAGAACAGTCACTCCCGGGCTTTTTGAGATGATGGAGGTACTTGGTAAGAAAGAGGTTGTAAAAAGAATAGAGAGAACTTGTGAAAAATTTTTGAATAAGTAGAATAAAATTGGCTTTGGTAAATGTTTTGCATGGTAGTAATAGTTATTTTTATCACTCCAAAAAATAAAAACCTCACCAGCTTTGTTCCCTGGTGAGGTCATTTTTTATATTTTCTCATCTGGTGCGGATGGGGGGATTTGAACCCCCATGGGGAGAGCCCCACAAGATCCTGAGTCTTGCGCGTCTGCCAATTCCGCCACATCCGCAAAAGCTTATAAATTCTTCTTTACATTATAATATTTTAAGCTAAACTCCCACCAGATGTCAACCAAAAAGATTTTCAATTTTTCCAAGATGCTTAAATCAGTCAAGCCTCTTTGAAAATCTCTTTATTGAAATAAAAAGAAGTACAAGCCCTAAAAATATTAACACCAAGACCTCATCCCACAGATATTCTATCCCGACACCTTTGAGAATGATCCCTCTTAATATTATCAAAAAGTAAGTAAGAGGAATAAAATTACCTATAAACCTTATCACAGCTGGCATTGCTTCGCGGGGGAACATAAAACCTGAAAGCAGCACACTTGGCAACAAAAACAAAAGTGCAAGCTGCATTGCCTGAAGCTGTGTTTTTGAGACAGAAGATATGAGCATTCCTATCATGAGCGCACAAATGACAAATTCCATCCCCAAGATAAACAGCAAAAGAATATTGCCTCTCACAGGTACATTAAACCAGAGTATTCCAAACAGGAGCGCAACTAAAAAGTCACCCAGTCCCAAGAAATGTATAAGGAACAAGTTTCGCTAAAATTAGCTCGATAGATTTTATTGGAGTTACTATTAACTGTTCCATTGTACCTTTTTCTCTTTCTCTTACAATTGCAAAGGCTGTAAGTATTATAGTTATATTTTGCATAATGAGCCCCATAAGGCCAGGAATTGTAAAAAGTTCACTTTTCATAGAAGGGTTGTATTTTACCCGTGTTCTGACATCAACAGTAGGTCTTGCAAAATAACTTTTCTGACCAAAGTTTTGCATTGTTAAAATACCACTTGAAAATACTGTCTTTGCAATTGTTGGGTCTGTCCCATCTACTATGAAAAGTACCTCAGGACTTTTGTTTTGTTTAAGAAGTTTTGTAAAGTCAGAAGGGATAATCAAAGCAGCTTTAATTTTACCACTGTCAAGACTACTTTCTATCTCTACCTGATTTTGTGCAAAAAAAGTTGGCTTAAAATACCTTGTATTTTGAAGCTTTTTTATAAGTTCTCTACTCTCCTGAGTTTTTGCCATATCAAGTATTCCTATGCTCACATTTTCGACATCTATCTTGACAGCATAGCCAAAGAGCATAAGCATAATAAATGGTGCCACAAATGCTATAACAAAACTTGCCTTATCTCTTTTAATTTGAATAAACTCCTTTTTCGCAATGGCAACAAATCTTCTTATTGAGAAACCATTCATTTTAAATCTCACCTCTATCTTAAGCAATCTTTTTACTGTGAGAATACCTTCACAAACACATCTTCAATACTATGTGACGAATACTTTGTCTTGACATTTGCAGGTGTGTCTACCTCTTTCAAAATCCCATTGAACATAAAAGCAACATAGTCACACCTCTCAGCCTCATCCATATAATGGGTGGTTACTAATACTGTAACGCCCGACTTTGCAAAAATTCTTATCATCTCCCAATACTCTTTCCTTGAGATAGGGTCAACTCCAGCTGTTGGCTCATCTAAGATTAAGATTTGTGGAGTGTGAAGTGTTGCACAAGCAAAGGCAAGTTTTTGTTTCATTCCGCCAGAAAGCGTGCCGACAAGCGATTTTTCTCTGCCTTCAAAACCAAAAAATTTAAGTAGCTTTGCCTTTTTCTCTTCAATCTCATCCTTAGAAAGGCCATATATCGCACCATAAAATTCAATGTTCTCTACAATTGTTAAATCCTCATATAGACTAAACTTTTGAGAGACATAGCCTATATTTTGCTTTACTTGTTCTGGATATTTTGAGACATCCTTTCCAAGTACTTCTACATATCCTTTTGTAGCTCTTAAAACACCGCAAATTATTTTAATTGTGGTTGTCTTCCCAGACCCATTTGGCCCAAGCAAGGCAAAGATGCTACCTTTGGGAATACTAAATGATATGTCATTTACCGCAACAAGCTCCCCAAACTTTTTTGTAAGCCCTTCTACCTTGATTGCATATTCCACCTATCATCACCTCAAATTTTTAAAAAACTAAATTTTCACGTCAACAAGCATTCCAGGTTTTAAAATATCTTTGTTTTTTGTTACTTTTATCTTGACCATAAAAACCACTTTTTGTTTTTCCTCTTTTGTCTCTACGTTCCTTGGTGTAAACTCTCCTTTATCAGAAATAAACACAATCTCACCATACGCTTTTTTGTTGCTATCTAAGATAATCTCAACCTTCTTACCAAGCGAAAGTTTTTGTAGCTGTGCTGAAGGAACATATATTTCAAGATAGTAGTCGCTTAAGCCTATTCGAGCTATAAACGTACCAATACCAACAAACTGTCCTTGGTCAACCCCTTTTGTTAAAACAATACCATCAACAGGTGAGGTAATTGTGGTCTTTCTCAGATTCAAATCAGCAATTTTTAAGTTCTGCTCTGCCATATTTACATAAGAGAGAGCTTGCAAATAGTTTCTCTTTGCAATGTCAACAGAAATCTCAGTAATCATTTTATCCTCATCTGTAACAGATTCGTTTTTCACCATTTCAAGTTGGTTTTCTAATGAATTAATCTGATGTGTCACACTACTATTTTGAGCCTTTAGGGAATTTAATTGCATTTTTAGCTCTGATAATAGCTTTATTGTGTCCAAATTAGCCATTTTCATCTTTTCTAAATTTTTTACGTTCTCTTCTAAAAATTCAATGTTATTTTCATTTCCTGATTTTATATCTTGTAGCTGTAGAATATTTTCTTTTATCTGATTAATCTGGTATTTCGATGGTTTTCTAGAAAGAAGCTGATATTTTAGCTTTGCTAATTCCCAATTTTGCTCAGCGATATCCGCAGACAATTTAGCAACTTCAAGGTTTGCCTGTGCTATATTTTTTTGAATTTCATAAAGGTTTGAATCAATCTTTGCTATTATATCACCTTTTTTAACCTTAGAGCCTTCTTCAATAAAGATTTTCTCTACTCTCCCAGCAATCTCAGTGTTTATATCAATAGTCGATACCTCTACAGTTGATGAGTACACATCTTCAGCATTTTCTTCTCTGCACCCTGTCAAAAAGAAAGTAAAAATTGAAATTAAAAAAAGGACAGTAGAAAATACCTTAAAGTTTTTAGATTGCAATATCGCCTTTATCATCCTTTTACTCCTCCCCAATAGACTTTTTTATCACATTTAATACATTTTCTATCTCCTCTTCAATCTCATCACTTGTTGTCTCAATGCCCAGAATATATTTTTGGAATAAAAAAGTAAGAAGAGTGCCTATCATCATTCTTGAAATGCCTTTTGCCATCTCTTTTGAAATATTCCCTTTTCGTATTAGTATCCTCTCAATCAAACCCTTTGCCTCACAGGTTTTAGGCACCATATTTTTTATAACCTCATTTTTGAGAGAGTCATTATAATTAATTTCTATTAGAATAATCTTAAAAAGGTCAATGTTTTTGTCCAGCATTTCAAGTCTTTCATTTATAATTGACCTCAAAAATTCAGAAGCTTTTAAATCCTTGTTCTTTTTGATATTTTCTTTAAAAGGAGAAAGAGCAATAGAATCTAAGATTTGTGTCAGGGCAACACTTACAACTTTATGAAGTAAATTCTCCTTGTCTTTAAAATACTTAAACAGTGTAGCTTCAGAAATACCTGCTTCTTTTGCTATTTGAGCTGTTGTTGTGGCAGCATAACCATTTTGTGAAATCAACTTTATGGCTGATTGAATTATTCTGTTCTTAGTATCTTCACTTTTCCTCAATTTTAATATCTTCTCCTCCCCTAAGTTTTTCAGTAAGTACTTACTTACTTTTTATTATAAAAAATTTTTGTATTTTTTACAACTAAAATAAAAAAGGGCTTTTAACAAAGCCCTTTTTGCTCATATTTTCTGTTTTGGTGACCCCGAGGGGATTCGAACCCCTGTTACAGGCGTGAAAGGCCTGTGTCTTAACCACTTGACCACGGGGCCATATCTTTAAATGTCCTCTTAACATAAAATGGTGGCGGCGAACGGATTCGAACCGCTGACACTGCGGGTATGAACCGCATGCTCTAGCCAACTGAGCTACGCCGCCATTCCCATTATATTTATATTTGGTTGCGGGGGGAGGATTTGAACCTCCGACCTTCGGGTTATGAGCCCGACGAGCTACCAGCTGCTCCACCCCGCGATATCTGGTGCCGGAAACCGGACTTGAACCGGTACGACCTTATTCAGGTCCCAGGATTTTAAGTCCTGTGCGTCTGCCAGTTCCGCCACTCCGGCATCGCAATTATATATTTTAATAGGGTTTTCAAGCATTGTCAAGAGTTTTTTTACTCGCAAAAACCACCAAACACCTTTAAAAAACTCATTTACCGAACAGGACTTTTAAGTGTTCTCAAATTAAAACATTCAAAAATCCTGTATGGTTTGTTCGTTATCAGTTTAACCCCAAAGTAAAGAATTCTCAATAGAGAAAATTTGTTTGAGTTTAATTGCTATCTGTTGCCATAACAGCATATCATAACATCTAATTTTATGCTTCAAAATATCGGCTAAAGGCAGCACGCAACAATGAACCTTCTTCAATTTCTTGCCCCTACACCTTGCTTTTGGCTGCTTCATGGCTTTACTTTCCTTACACTTGCTGCCAGAAATCAATTCTATATTTTAACATTGCACAAAAATGCTATTTTGTGCAAACATAAATTTACAACGTCACCTTATTTGTCTTACTATGCCATAGCTTTGGCTTTCCAAATGCTAATAATCATCTTTGTTGTAATTTATTTTCTTTTCTGTAAACTGCCCTATCTTCTTCATTACCAGTTACAAAATAACGCAGTTTGACCCTATTTTTCTAATTGAAAATCATTCTCAATTAGCCATCTCTCAAGGCTTGGATGTGTAAACCCAATACCCCACTAAAGTTTACTCATTTTGTGCAAAACGTTGCATTATGTTAACCTCATTCAATCCAGTCTTTTACTATCCCTGCCCAGTATTTTAACTGTCAACTTATGTAAATTATTTCAAGAATTTGCCAGCTTTTTATAACCTTCACACCTTAACATAAACAATTCAGTCTCTATATTGCAAATACCATTTTTCAACAAAACCTGAAAAGTCTTGATATTGCTTGTTTAGAAATAAATTGCCTTCTATTCCTTGATACTTCTAATCTCAAAGGCAATTTTTTAAGACAAAATCCTTTGAAACCGGTTTCTTTTGAACGAAAAACACAAAGGACGTATTTTGATACGTCCCTGCTAATTAATGCACGTTTTAAAGCCTTTTAGCACGTTATAAATTCCTCGCCACAACCACTACAAAGCCAGCCTTCCCATTTGTCGCTGCTAAACCATTTAAAACTTGCACCGCAGCGTGTACACTTGCTATTAGGGACAAGGTGTCCTGTTCCTAATGTTATGCGTTCTGCCCATTCTGTCACATCGTTTTCGATTTTAACGCCAACCACAAATTCAACTCTACCCGTTGTTTTCAAACACTGTAAGCAAACAAACCCCTTTTGCTGCCTTTTTTCGGCAAACTCAAAATCTATACCGTTACATGCAGGACACTTGACTTTTAGGGAAGTTTGTAGCTTTTCAATTTCCCATTCTCGCTGTGCACACTTTGCAAATTTTGTGTACAGCTGCAAATCATTTTCACTGGGAGTTTTCTTTCCAAACTCCTGTGATAGTCTCTCCATCATAGCCCAGAAATGCCCTTCCTTACTGCAAAGTTGCTTGTCATAAGCCTTCTTTTTCAGCTTTGCAAAGTAGGAAGGCTTTTGTTTTGTTACAACTTCCCTTATTTCAAGTTCAGTCATAAGCCTTATTGTGTGGTTAACTTGCTTACTTGCTGCTTTTACTGGGTTAACTTGGTTAACCAGCGTTATAGCTGCCTTGTCCATTATAACAGTAGCAACCAATGGACAACCAGCAGCAACGCCAACATTGTTTGCAACATTCTTGGACTCTTCAATTAGGGCAAGCCACTCCCACGGTCGCATACCAGCAACCTCCACCTTTTGCGTTTGCAACTTTATTCAAGCAGGGGAAAAGCATGTGTGTAATTTTTATTCATTCAGTTAGGGAAGGGTTTACCCCTTCCCTATTTATGTTTAAGTTTAAAAGGGAAAAACTCAGAATTTTCAAGGGTTTGCGTCCCCTAAAAGTCAGGTAATTACTCCCGCTTTTCGTAGGTAAATACTCCCGCTTTTCATAGGTAATTACTCCCGCTTTTCTTGCTGTGTGACTGTATAATTATACTTTTCAAGCTGTATATTTATAACATCCAGATGTTTTTGTGCTTTCTCGGTTATTTGCAGGATGATATTATCTTTTAGGTCAAAGTGGTAGCTAATCACTCCTAACTGTTGTAGCAAGGACAAAGCTTGCATGACTAAAGGTCTTGCTTGTTCTAATGGTTTTTCGGGGATTATGTCATTTATGAATGCTGCCTTGTTACGTTTGTGTGTATTGTTCTTGCGGCAACGACTTAAACAGTAGTAGTAAATTCGCTTTGCGACTTGGTTTTTGTTGATTTTTTCAATTACTCGATAATCGCCAAAAATTAGGTAACGCAAATTGATGTTTTCATTGATAGAAGGTGGAATGCTAACTTTGACCTTCTTGACGTACTTCCCTTCTTGGGTAGGCAGCCAGCTATCATTTTCTCCTATTTTGCGTTCTTCTTCTTTGTCTTCTTTGAGGATTTTGTAACAGTAACTTAAAGAAGTCAGCAAATAGAAGCTTTCTTTTTTCCTCTCTCCATTGGGACGATAAAACTCCTCTCTTTGGATTCCTGTTTGGAAAAGGGTATAAAGGGTCTCAAAAAGTTTCTGTTTATTCGCTTTGCAAACTTTAAGTCCTTTCTTTTTCAAAAGGTAGGTCAAGGGAATTTCAAAAGTGTTGTCGATAATACCATTCTCGACCTTATAGGTGAGGATAGCAAAGTAAATTTCTCGGTCAAATTCTGTTAGGGTACGCGTACTCATGCCTTTTATGATACCGCCTTCACTGGTTTTACTTTCCCAAAAGACTTTGCCATTTTGTAATGTTGCTGTTCCCCTAAAGGGTACAATTGGGTTGATGGCAAGGTTAATTTCGGCTATGAATTTACTTGTCAAAGCTTGGTTTTCTCTCACTGTTTTCAACCTCCTCGAATAGGTATATGCCACCCCAGAATCGCATTGTTATGTCATCCCCTATGCTGCCATATCTGTTTTTGACACAATTGAATTTGATTGTATAACCATTACCTTTGTAGTCATCGTGAATAGGTTTGTCGTCATCTCTTTTCATTAGGAAAGCGGCTGCTGTTCCATATTCAATTGAACCAGATTCTTTGAAAGCTTTTATATCATCGTCGTCATAGCTTTCCCTATTCAAGCTGCTGATAGCTACAACTGGGAGTAAAAACTTGTTTTTAATTTCAAACAACTCTTGCATTATCAGGTCAACTCGTTGCTTATCGCTTTGATATGGTTTTGCTGGTTGGAGAAGCTGTAAGTAATCAATGAACAAGATAGGTTTTTGTAATCGGTCAAGAATATAAGGTACATCGTCAAGCTTTTGTTCTTCCACAATATGCAGCTTGAAAGCAAATTTTTGGGTGTAATCTCTGACAACATTCATGTACTCTTGCATTTCTTCTTCTCTTGCTGTTCTTGTCCTGAGTTTGCGATAGAAGTCAAAAGCAGGGACTTTCACGTTTGCCTTTCTAAGCCCATATTCACGGCAAAAAATCCTTGTCAAAATCTCTTCTTTTGGCATTTCGGCAGATAGGAAGACACACTCATAACCTTGCTGTAAGAAGTTGTCTATAAGTTGCAACAAAAACGTTGTTTTACCAACGCTGGGCTTTGCACCAAAGACATACAGGTTTCCTGGTACAAAACCCCCATTTAACACATCGTCTAATTGCTTAAATCCTGTGGAAATAGCTTTGAATTTATCAGACTTGAGAAAATCAACATACTGGGCAGCAAAATTAATGAGTGCATAGGGATAAAAAGCCGCTTTAAGCTGCCATTTTAAAAACTTTATACACTCGTCTTGAGAGTTTTGCCAAAACTCGTTGATGTCTTTGTAAGGTGCACCTTCCCATCTACAAATAGCCACTTCATACTGTTTTTTCATCTTATCAAAAAGTTGTTTTGCTGCTTTGCTGCCTGCCTCGTCGTTGTCAAACAGGATAAAAAACTTCTTGTTCTCTGGCTTAATACGATTTAGGATTTGTACAAACTCGTTTTGATTTTCGCAGCCATTTAGTGCGATTGCTGGCTGTCCAATTGCTGCTTCAATTGTTAATGCGTCAAAAATTCCTTCAGTGATAAAAACGTTAGTTTGCAGGTCGTCTTTGAGTATGTCCAAATTGAAAGGTATCGCTTTGTGTCCTTTAGGGAATTCATAACGTGGCTTGTTATCATCAAGATTGCGACGCACATAGCTTATTATCTGCCCGTCTTGGAAGATAGGTAGTACAATTGCGTTATTTTCAACATCATATCCCAGCTTGTACTTCTCAATTAGGGTAGGTGAAATTCCCCTATCAGCGAAATAGTTTGTTAGTTTTGCACATTGTGAACATATTTCGACATATGCTACAATTTGGTCATGAGAAAGTTTTTGGTCTTGCGTAAAGTTTTCTGCTTGCTTATCACTAATAGGCAAACCTATTTCCTCGGCTAACATCTTAATTGCCTCCCCAAAGGATATGTTATGGTAAAGCTGGGCAAATTTGATGACATCACCGCCAACGCCACAGCCAAAGCAATGAAAAAACTGTTCGCTGGGCTTGATATAAAACGATGGGTTTTTATCTGGGTGAAATGGACAGATAGCCTTGTAGCTGCTACCTTCCTTTTGTAAGAACAAAAACCGTCCTATGTAGTCAACAATATCAATTTTTTCTTTGATTGCCTTTACAATGTCTTTAGCTTCCACTTTGTGCCCCCCCTTTTTTGTTTTGCTGATTTTAGACCAATTAAGCCGCCCTACCGGTAACCGAATAGGGCAGCGAAGGATTTTAAGAAGCCTTTTCAACCTTTGTAAAGTATTTTAGCGGCAAATAATACTGTTCCGTGGAATTGCCAAATGTACGCAAAATAGCTTTTTCGATAAACTTGTCAAAGTCAATTTCAAAGATATTTCCTGTATCTACCTCCTCAATCCGTATTAGCTTACAACCTCTTTCCTTGAGTTTTTCAACAACGCACTTTTCAATTCCATACGCATTTAGGACAAGTAACTTGCTGCGTGTAAAAACTTCTTTGTAAAAGACTTTTTCGCTGGAATTATAATCACCAGCTACAACCTCGCGTTGCAAAAATTTGTTGTAAACTTTCATTAACATTTTTGTAAACCCCCTTTCATTTTCAGAAAATTGCCTACTATTTTTTGATAACTCTTGACTTTTGGCTGTGATATAATTAAAATTAAATGGAGAATAAAATTGTTTCTTGTTTAAGTGGTTTTAAAAAAGAACCACTTTTTTTTTTATGCCGTTTTGCTGTCCACCACCTTTAGTGTGCCATCTGGATTTGCAATTTCTTCTATGGACACACCCAAAAACGTTGCCAGAGACTGCAATAATTTTGGATAAGGTTTTCGCCAACCCCTTTCGATTTGTGAAATTAGGTTAGGATTTACACCGATTGCAAGTCCTAACTTGCTTTGAGATAATCCCTTGTCTTTTCTAATTTTTTCTAAAACTGTCATAAATATCACTCCTTCTTTTTTTTTTATCACTACTTAATATATTCAAAGTAATGGGCAACATCAATATCTTGTTCTTTAAAAATTACTTCAACCTAAATATAGTGTAGCAAAAGAACTCATAGTTGTTAATAATTTCCCACTTTTATACTCACCTTACAATCATATTTTGCACAAATGTTTTAGTGCTTGAAAAAACTACTTTTTTCTTAAATTACTTTCTGATTTTCCTTTTAGAAGCTATAAATTGCCTCTAAAAATCGTGATTTTGCACAATTGTTACTTGAAAAAGATTAATCCTCAATCTCTTTCAACGACCCATCTTCATTAAACAAGTCATCTTCTGCCACATTGAAAAATTCGGCTAATCTCCTTTTAATTTTTGGATAAGCTTTTCTTTCCCCTCTCTCAATTGAAGTCAACAAGGTGTAATTAATACCAGCTGCCAAAGATAGTTTAGCTGATGATAAATTATGCTGTTTTTTCAAATATTCTAATTTTGTCATCTCAAAACAACCCCTTTCCTGTGTTTTTCAAAAATAAAAGCTGCCCCAAAGAAGCTTAAAACTTCTTCTGAAGGCAGCTTTTAAAAGTATTCACTTTTTACCCTTCTATATATTATTATACCACAACTCTTGCAAAACCCTTATTTTTTTAGCTATTATGTGAAAATTGCACTATATGCAAAACCTTGATACTGTTGAAATAAAAGGTAAAACAATGACTTATAGCAGTGAATACTTCATTTTTATTGTGCATTTTGCCATCAATTCAAATGCTTGGTATTGCTATTTTCTTTTCTTAATACCATACCCTATTAAGGTATACTCAAACATGTGTTCTACCTGACAAAGTTTACATAAAACAGGTTGCTTAAACTTGTGCATACAACTTTTTTGTCTCAGTATGTCATAACAACTTCTGCGTCTTCTTTTTCGTCCACTACAGCAATTACACCTGAAAGCTTGTCCTCGTCGGCATACACTCTTACAACACTACTTTGAAATGGTAACATTCCTAAAGCCTTATCAATCCCTTCTAATAGCTTAAACCTCGCTTTTATTCTTTTGTCTCTGTCAATTTTTCTGTTCACTTGAAGATAAACATTTTAAATGCCCATTTCCTCTAAAATTAAACAACCACCACCTGCAACCTGATTGTCTTTAAACACGTCACTGTAGCCAACAAAGAAGTCTATTTTGCTTTCCTCATCATAAAAATGGTATAACATCTTTAAACTCACTCTTTCTTTTTATTTTGATTTTTTATATTCCCAACCCTGTTTAAGGGTTGTTTTAGCAAAGTGTTAATCGGTGTTGCCTTTGCATGAATTTCTTGTAGGTCTTTCTGGGTAAAGTGGACGTACTTTTTTGTCATTTCCAATGTTGTATGTCCCATTATCTTTTGCAAACTCAATTCATAACCACCATTTTTGAGATACAGCAAAGCAAACATATGCCTTAAATCATATGGTCTTATTTTCACACCTAATTGTTTACTATACTCTCTCATTCTTTCATTCCATCTATACCTGTTTAAAGGCTTTCCTGATACTGAACAAAATACAGGAACGCTGTCATCCCATTGGGGATGTCTTGAAGAGATGAGTTTTTTTATTGCGTTTGCTGTTACTGGTGAGATTGGCAGCACTCTTGATACTCTTGTCTTTGCTACATCTGAAGGAATTACAACCTGCAAATTCTTAAAATCAAAATGGTCTTTTAGCAATGAAAAGGCTTCTTTAGGTCTTATTCCTGTGTCAAGTGTCAATAACATCAATGCATAATCACGTAAACCAGCAAATGTCTTTCTATCTGGTAACTGGAGTAGCTTTTGAAGTGTTTCAATGTCAATTTCAACAATTCTGTCATCTGTCTTTCTTGGCTTGAATTTAGCAATGGGATTTGACGGAATAATCCCTTCTTCAACACACCAATTTAAAAAGGCTTTTAAGTTTTTCATTCTCAGATTGTAAGTCACTGGTTTCATTGGTTGCGATAAATACTCAATCAAACACTTTCTTAACTTCTCTGTGTCATTAAAGCAATCTGGGTAACGTCTAAAAAATGAACTGATGTGACGTTCATAGTCCCTAATCGTTAAATCACTTCTACCTTGTGCTTTTTTGTAAGATAAGAAAAGCTGTAATGCGTCTTCCCAATCTGAATTTGAATTGTTGACTTTGAGTTGTTTAGGCATAATAAAAACCACCTCACACCTACTTTTATTCTTTCGGTGTTTGGTGGTTGCGTTTGGATAATACTTTGTTCTCCTGTTTTTATTTCATGACCATAACAGACCTTTTTACTCAATTGTGTAAATTTAAAATGTTCAAAGCCTTGATAATTCTTAGTTTCTAATTACATCCATATTTGGTAGTTTTAAGTCCTGTGCGTCTGCCAGTTCCGCCACTCCGGCATCGCAATTATATATTTTAATCTCTTTCCTTTCACTTGTCAAGAGTGTTTATCTTTTGGTGCGGGTAGAGGGACTTGAACCCCCACGGCTGTTGCCACTAGATCCTAAGTCTAGCGCGTCTGCCAATTCCGCCATACCCGCTTGTCTTTGCGTAATTTATTTTAGCACAAGGTTATTGCTTTGTCAAATGCAATAAAAGTTCTGAACACCCGCCATTTTTAAAATGAGAAGGTGTCTAATTTGGCAGGTGTTCAGGCTTCCCTATTATTGCTTTATATAGACGTAAATTTTTCTTCTTCTCGGACCGTCGAATTCACAGAAAAATACCCCCTGCCATGTACCAAGCATAAGCTCACCGTTTCTAATTATTATATTGACAGATGAGCCTATCAAACTTGCTTTTATATGTGCATCAGAATTTCCCTCGCTATGGCTATAACCATTATTTAAAGGCACTAATTTTTCAAGTTGCTTTTTAATATCACTAATAACCGAAGGGTCAGCATGTTCATTAATTGTAACACCTGCTGTAGTGTGAGGTATAAATACTGTCATAAGCCCTTCTTCAATATTTGATTGTCTTACAATCTCTTTGAGTTTATTTGTAATATCTACAAAGTCAATCCTATCCCTTGTCCTTATCTCAAGCTCTTTGAACATTTCATTTAACCCCCATTCTCCTAAAATAAAATTTACCTTTTGTATTGATTCCAATGTAATATGGAAGATAGTTCTTTTTTATTTCTTACAGGTTCTTCATCAGGGTATCCGATGCTAATTAAAGCACATAATTCTAAATGGTCTGGAACATTCAAAAGCCTTTTTACCTCCTCAGAGTGCTCTTTCTTATAACTTGCAACCCAACAACTACCAAGCCCCAGTGCTTTTGCTGCGATTAAGATGTAAGTCGAAGCTGCTGACATGTCTTCTAAAATATATTCAAACCCTTTTTCATATAAGACTGCAACACAACACGACGCATCTTCTATAAACCTTCCATAACGTGCCTTTTGTGCAATCTGTTTTTTTAGTTCATCATCTGTTACAACAACAAACTCCCATCCTTGGTTTCCGCGAGCTGTTGGCGCAAAGCGTGCAGCGTCAATTATCTTTTCAATGGTCTCTCTGTCAAGGGGCATATTCTTTTTGTATTTTCTAATGCTTCTTCTACTTTTTAGTATCTCTAATACATCCATTAAAATCATTCCTCCTTTTCTCTATATTGGGAGTTTACGTTTGTAAGATTATCTAAATATTTTTTAAGCTTCTGTTTTGAAAGCATTATAATCTCATCAAATTTTCTCCCTGTCAAAATCTCCATGGCTTCATCAATTGTTTTTACCGCCCAGATATGAAATCTGCCATTTTTAACATCTTCCACAATATCGTCACATAAAACTAAATTTTTTATATTCTGATATGGAATTATCACACCCTGCTTTCCTGTAAACCCCTTTTTCTTGCAAACATAATAGAATCCCTCTATCTTCTTTGTCACACCACCAACAGGCTGAATCTCCCCTTTTTGATTTACTGAACCTGTTACTGCAATTCCCTGGTAAATTGGAACATCACTCAAAGCAGAAAGAAGAGCACACAACTCAGCAGCTGAGGCTGAATCTCCTTCAATGCCAGAGTACAGCTGTTCAAAACATATGGTTGCATTTAGTGTAAGTGGCATATCTTGAGCAAACATTTCTGCAATATATCCTGAGATTATCATTATTCCCTTGCTGTGGGTTTTGCCAGACATCTGCACCTCTCGCTCAATATTTATTATACCACTTCTGCCGCTGCTGGTGGTAACTGTTATACGCGAAGGTTTACCAAAGACATAATCACCAACATCCAGAATTGCAAGAGCATTTATTTGGGCGGTTTTGTATCCATCCACATCAACAAGAATAGTTCCATCTTCAATCATTTCATTTATTTTCTCTTCATACTTTGAACTTCTATATTCCTTTTCACAAATTGCCTTTATTACATGTTCTTTTTTAACTACATCGCTTTTTTCAAGTTGTGCCCAAGTATTTGCCTCTGCCAATATCTCAACTATATCATTAAAGCGTGTTGAAAGCTTCTCCTGATTTTCAACAAGTCTACATGAATATTCTACTACTTTTTCCACTGCTTCCCTCGAAAACGGTAGAGCATTTTCCTTTTTGCAGAATGAACTTATAAATTGAATCATCTTATATACATTTTGTTGATTATATTCCATTTCACTATCAAAGTCAGCTTTAATCTTAAACAGCTTCCTGAAATCTTCATCGTAAGTATATAAAATGTTGTAAATATATTCACTTCCAATTAAAACTACTTTTAAGTCAACAGGTATTGGTTCAGGTTTTAAAGTGGATGTAATAAAAAGCCCATAAATATCTTTTAGATTTTCAATGACTATCTCACCCGTTTTTAGAACTCTTTTCAATGCTTCCCACGCTTGAGGATAGCTTAAAATGTCTTTCGCCTGAAGTATCAGATACCCACCATTTGCCCTATGGATTGCACCAGCTTTTATCTTGGTAAAATCAGTAACCAGAACATTCCCCATTTCATTTTCATATTCAATTTTGCCTATGAGATTGTAGTAAGTTGGATTTACCTCATACACGACTGGTGCTCCATCTAAGTCTGAGTTGTCTACAATTACGTTTACCTTGTATTTGTCTATGTTAGAAGTCTTTTTATACGGAAGAAACTGAAACGGCAAGTTTTGTTCATCATCGTCTTTGTCCAAAAAATCATCAAGATTCTCCACTATATCATTTGTAACACTATTAATAAAGTCAAGTACCTTTTGATTTTCTTTATACTTGTTTCTGATTTCATAAACATAATGGCTTATTGTGAACACTGCCACTTTTTTCTGAAGCTCTTTTATCCTCTCTTTTAACTCTTTTTCAAGAAGTTTTATCTTCTTTAAGACTTCTTGTGTTTCAAGTTGAAGTTTTTTAATCTTTTTTTCTATCTCATCTCTTATTGACTTTTCAAGTTCAGGATACTCAGCCTCTGAAATAGCTCTTCCATCCACAATTGGAATGAAATACACACCACTTGGTGTATACTTTATCTCAAATCCATATCTCCTTGCTTCTTCAGCTAAGTTATCTAAAAGTTGAGTTCTTTTTTCTTGATATTCATTATAGACATTATTTTTGTCATTTTCATACTCTTCACTTGCAAACACCTTTTTTAGGTCGTTAATAACTGCCTCTATAAAATCTGACATGTCTTTTTTAAACACTCTTCCCATTCCTTTGGGGAGGCTAATTGCAATTGGTGAGTCAGGATTAGAAAAGTTATATACATATACCCAGTCATTTGGTGCAGGTTTTTGTCTTGCAATTTCTCTAAGATAGCTTTCTGCGAAACTTGTCTTTCCAGTACCAGTCGGACCACACATATAGATGTTATATCCTTTTGTACTAATCTTTAGACCAAACTCAAAGGCTTTTCTCGCTCTTTCTTGGCCAATTATCGTTCTAAGTGGTTCTATTTCCTCAGTGGTATTGAAATTAAATTCAGACAAGTCTACATA
Source organism: Caldicellulosiruptor naganoensis (assembly GCF_026914285.1). Taxonomy (NCBI): domain Bacteria; kingdom Bacillati; phylum Bacillota; order Caldicellulosiruptorales; family Caldicellulosiruptoraceae; genus Caldicellulosiruptor; species Caldicellulosiruptor naganoensis. The sequence goes on along the minus strand of NZ_CP113864.1, from coordinate 1,120,639 downwards.
CCTTTTTAATTTTTCGGGCGTAACTTTCATTAATACCTCACTCCAGTATTTAATTCATCTTTAAGAATTTTATACCCATATTTTCTATAAATATTCCATAAAAAAATTGGTATTGAGCCTAAGCAGCAAAAATTGTAAAATAAATGTTATCATATTTTTATCTTGTGTCAAAAATTTATAAAGAAAAGTAAAAACTTTCAAAGGAGTTGAAAATACAATGGCTGATGAAAAGATATACATGATTCCTGTAAATGATGCATTCTCGGTTGATTGTGAATGTGCATTTTGTTATCTCGAAAACAACTTTGAAAAACAGTGTTTAGAAATTGTGCTCGGTGAGAGTGTAATGGAAGTCGACTCTCGTGTGGAAACAAACAAAAAAGGTTTTTGCTCAAGACACTTTCATATGTTACTTGAGCAAAAAAATAAACTTCCTTATGGTCTCATGTTAGAAACCCACCTTTACGAAATAAAAACCAATTTTGAAAAGATTCTTTCTTCGCATTTTATATCTTCAAATTCTCAAAAAAAAGAAGGGTTTCTAAAACGAATATTGAACAATAAGACATCTAAAGAAAATCTTCTAAAGGACCTGCTTAAGTTTTTCGAAAATACGAACTCTCAGTGCGTTATCTGTGAAAGAATTAATGCAAGAATGAAAAATTATTTTGACGTATTCTTTTTTATGTGGAAAACAAAAAAGGATTTTCAACAGAAAGTTCTCAGTTCAAAAGGGTTTTGTCTTTACCACTTATGCGACTTACTTAAGTTTTCTCAAAACCACCTACACTCAAGAGATCTTGATCACTTTGTTGAAAAGATTTGTAAGATTGAACTTGACGCAATCTCGCGCCTTTACCAAAACATTTGTGAATTTAACAAACAGTTTGATTACAGAAATGCAAATAATGTAATTCCTCATGAAGTTAGAAATTCTCTCATAAACGCAATTGAAAAATTGGGAAAGTATAAATGAAAATTTCTTCAGTTAAACCTGTACACCCTTTGCAACAAGATGAATGTATTCCACATTTATGGATGTATAATATTCTATTTCCTCTTTTATTTTTTCTTGAATCTTTTCAAGTTCTGATTTAATATTACAACCAAATTTCAATATAACTTCTACTTTTATATACAAAAGATTGTTCTTCATAGCAAAATCTATTGATAAGACTTTTGCTATATTTGGATTTTTCTTTAAAACATTTTTTATATAGGCAATTAATACATTCTCTGAAATTGTGTATTCACCAAAGTAACTAAATGTAGGTCTTACGATTGTTTTTTCAGCAATAATGTAGTCGTTGAGATTTATCCTTTTAAAAAGTCTCAAAGGATATATCAACAGCCCTGAAAAATCTTTTTTTATCTCGAATGTAGGTACTGGCACCACATGCTTTCCCTCTTTGTTCCTTGTTGTCATTGCTTTTTTAATTTCTATCTCACTTGAAACCTCATGAATATCAATAAATTTTTCTATTTTCCCAAGTTCTAAACGCTGGGCAATCTTTTGTGCCATCTGTTTTGAAGTAGCCAAAATTAGTATACTTTTGATTGAAAGACTCTTTATAGCTTCCTTTACCTCATTTGCATGCTCCTCTTCCATAAAAAGAGCTCTCCTTATAGAGGCTAAATATGTAGGTTCTTTTTTGGCTGATTTCCCTGCTATAAGCTTTGAATTGTACACCAAAATGCCATCATCGATAATCGCTTCTGCACCAATCATTTTAGCAACAATCAAGGCTTTGTAACTCTTCCCTGACCCACTTGGCCCAACCAGTGCATATACCTTCACTATCAAATTACCTCTTCTTCAAAATTTCTTAAAAGTTATTTTACTATTTTAAAAGTTGTTCAGCAATTGCCTTTGCAAAAATCATATCTTCTTGTGTAGTAATCTTAAAATTCAAGCCGGTACTCTCGACTATCTTAGGCTTTACCCCAATTGCCTCCACATATTGCAAATCATCAGTAAAACAAACATCTTTAAATTTTTCATATGCTGCGTAAATCAAATCAAACTTGAAAACCTGCGGAGTCTGGACTAAGTAAACATTCTCCCTTGGAATAGTATTTTGAATATATCCATCAGTAACATACTTTACAGTATCTTTTGCTGACACAGCTGGTGCAACTGCAAGACTATCTTTTACTTCTAAAACCAACTTTTCTATTAGTTGCAAGTTAATGAAAGGTCGGGCAGCATCGTGTATAGCCACAAAGTCACACATACCTTTTATAAGATCAAGACCTTTTTTCACCGTCTTTGCTCTTTCATCTTCTCCATAATTCCAAAAAAGAATCTTTTTGTACTTTTCTTTAAGTAGATTCCCAATTTCTTTATAACCGTCTGGAATTAAAATTACAACACCGTCTATAAAAGGTGAGGCTTCAAAAACAGAAAGTGAATATTCAATTATCATCTTATCTTTTAAAAATAAAAATTGTTTGGGGGTCTTGCCCCCAAACCTCTTGCCACTACCTGCAGCACATACAATAGCAAATGTAGTCATTTTAAGTCCCCCATTATTCCACCGAATCAGGATAGTACATTCTCCACGAAGTCCAGCCACCACTCATATTCAAACAGTCAAATCCATTTGCCTTCAAAATCAAACATGAATGGTATGACCTAAAACCAACTCCACAGTAAGCAATTATCTTTTTGTCTTTCGGAAGCTCATTTATCCTTCCTCTTAGCTCATCAACTGGAATATTCACTGCACCTTTAATGTGCCCAAATTCATACTCTTCTGGAGTTCTGATATCAAGTATAAAATATTCTTTGTTATCAAGAAGGTCATATACTTTATCAGGTAAGACATTCTTAACCTCGCCTCTTACGATATTTGCAGCTGTCATACCTGCCATTATAACAGGGTCTTTTGCTGAAGAGAAAGGCGGTGCATATACAAGGTCAAGATTTTCTAAATCAAATACTGTAAGCCCTGCATATATAGCAGTTGCAATTACATCTGCGCGCTTGTCCACTCCATCTTTCCCAACAATCTCTGCACCGTAAATTCTGCCAGTTTTGTTATCAAACATAAGCTTTATAGTTAGCTGTTTGCCACCTGGATAGTACCCTGCATGGTGAAGAGGATGAACAATTGTCACATTGTAGTCAAGCCCAAGTGATTTACATTCATTTTCGCTGAGCCCTACTTTCGCCAAAGCCCAATCAAACACCTTGATAATAGAGCTACCTACAACACCCTTGAATTCCAAATTACCACCTGCTGCATTACACCCCGCAACTCTTCCTTGCTTGTTAGCAGGACCTGCAAGTGGTATCCATACATTTTTGCCTGTTATAATGCTTTTGACTTCAACTGCATCTCCTGCTGCATATATGTCAGGATCAGATGTTTGCATTTTGCTGTTAACAACAATACCCCTGTTTACTTCAAGCCCTGCCTCTTTTGCAAGTTCCACATTTGGAATTACACCAGCTGTTTGAAATACTGCATCGCATTCAATCTCTTCACCATTTGAAAGTACCAATTTCTTTGCAATACCATTTTCAATTTTAACATCAATTACAGAAACCCCAGTTTTAACTTCAATTCCCTTGGTCTTCAGTGTATCCAAAATTAGGTTTGTCATCTCTTTGTCAAACTGTGGCAAGATTGAGTCTTTTAACTCTACAATTGTACATTCAAGCCCTATCTCACATAACTGTTCAGTAAGTTCCATACCAATATATCCTGCTCCAATTACAACAGCCTTCTTGACATGCTTGTTTGCGAGATCTTCTTTAATTCTATCTACATCATAGAGCGTAAAGCAGGTATAAGAGTTTTCACAATCCTTTAAAAACGGCAAAACAAAAGGCCTTGCACCAGTTGCTATAATCAGTTTGTCATAGTTTTCTTCATAAGTTGTATTATTTTTTTTATCTAAAACTGTAACTGTTTTTCTGTCTCGGTTAATTTTTATTACTTGAGACAACAATCTCACATCAATATTATATCGCTTTCTGAAGAGTTCTTCTCTTACCACCAGTAGACTTTCTCTTTTTGGAATTGTTCCTCCAACATAATAAGGAAGTCCACAGTTTGCAAAAGACACATATTCTCCTTGTTCAAAGAGAATAATCTCAGCATTTTCATTAGTTCGGCGCGCCTTTGTAGCAGCAGATGCTCCAGCTGCAACGCCTCCAATTATCACAATCTTCATTCTTTTCAAATCTCCTTTCTCATAGTATTTTTTATTTCTTTGATTTCGAATATGACATTTTTTTATCAAATAACCTTCTTATATTATTTTATCACTTTAGATATTTTTTGCAAATATAGAATGAAGCAGAAAAGGAAATAATGAACAAATTATGATAATCATCCACTCCAGAAATCCCAAGCAACTTACTTCAAATACTATACCCAGCTGTGGTATGTAAATTACCAGTAAAAATAATACAAATGATACAGTTACACTAAATAGTAGATATAAACTTCCATGCAGCAAGTTGAAAATGTTTCTTTTTGGGGTTGAACATTCAAATGAATAAATAAGTTGTGATAAAACAAGAGTTGCAAATGCTACTGTTCTTGCTGTTTTTATATCATATCCTTTCATAATAGGAAGGTAAAATGAAAGGCTTGCAAAAAAGCCAATTGCGAAACCTCTTAAAATTATCTCTTTTGACAGTCCCCCTGCAAAAATGCTCTCATCTCTTGGTCTTGGCTTTTGTCTCATAAAAGTATCATCACCTTTTGACATTGAAAGAGCTGCTGCGGGAAGACCATCTGTTACAAGATTTACCCATAAAATCTGCGTTGGCAAAAGTGTAATTGGTAGATTAAAAATGGAGGTAAAAAGCATTATCAGAACCTCTCCAATGTTGCAAGCAAGGAGGTATTTTTATAAATTTTCTAATATTGCTGTAAATAAGTCTCCCTTCCTCAATTGCATGAACAATAGTAGTGTAATTATCATCGAGCAAAATCATTGAAGCAGCCTCTCTGGTAACATCACTTCCGCTAAGTCCCATTGCAATTCCTATATCAGCTTCCTTTACTGCCGGGGCATCATTTACTCCATCACCTGTCATTGCAACAATGTTCCCTTTTTTCTTGAGAAGTCTCACAATCTTTAATTTGTGCAAAGGATCAACTCTCGCAAATACCGTAATCTTGTCAATCTTCTTTTCTAATATCTTTTCGTCTTTCTCAAGTTCTTCACCATCTACCACTTCGTCAAATGAAGAAACAATGCTCAAATCTTTTGCAATTGAAAATGCTGTCAGTTTGTGGTCGCCTGTTATCATAATAGTCTTGACTCCTGCTTTTTTTGCCTTTTCAATTGCCAATTTAACTCCTTTTTTCGGAGGGTCTATCATCCCCACAAGTCCTAATAATATCATGTTGTCAACAGTACTCGATTCAAATTTCATACACAAAAGTAAAACCCTCATAGAGGACATACACAACAACTCGTTCTTTTTTGTAATAACTCTCTTTTCATTATAACCAAGCTGCCTTATAGTGCCATCCTCGCACATATAGAACCTGCGCTTTTCAATTAGTTTTTCAAACGCACCTTTTACAAAAAGAATTTTAGCATTTTCGTATTTCACAAAAACTCCCATATACTTTCTTTGAGAATCAAATGGAATTTCTAATCTTCTTTCACCTTTGTTTAATGTTTCGCGATATTTTTTGGCAAGAACTAAAAGAGCTATTTCAGTTGGATCGCCTGAAACTTTATATTGTTTGTCTTTATAGTTACTAAATTCAGCATTATTACAGTTGATTGCACACATAACCAAATAATCAAGTACTTGATTTTTCACAATTCGCCCATTTAACAATATTCTTCCTTTTAAATCATACCCCGTTCCTTCGACTTCAATACTCATGTCAATGGTTTCTATTCTTTTAACAGTTATCTTATTTTCAGTCAGAGTTCCTGTCTTGTCTGAACAGATAATGTTTACACAACCCAATGTTTCAACCGCTGAAAGCTTTCTTATAAGCGCATTTTTCCTTGCCATTCTTTGAACTCCTACTGCCAAGGTTATTGTCACCACAGCAGGAAGACCCTCAGGAATTGCTGCAACTGCTAAAGAAATTCCTACCATGAACATATCATAGATGTTTTGCTTTCTTAAAATTCCTAATACGACGATAACAGCACATATGCTAAGACAAACTAAGGCAAGTTGTTTGCCAAGCTGGCTAAGCTTTTTTTGAAGAGGTGTTTTATACTCTTCAATCTCAGCCTGGGCTTTGGCAATTTTACCCATTTTCGTTTCAAGCCCAATTGATGTTCCTTTCATTATACCTTTTCCTTTTATAACATAAGTACCCATATACAGCCTATTTTCATTTTTTTCATCCTTTTCAACTGGCAGCGATTCACCAGTTAAAATTGATTCATTCACTGCTAAGGAAAAAGATCTTAATAAAATACCATCTGCCGGAATTTTGTCACCTTCTTCAATAATAACTATGTCATTTACTGTTACGAATTTGGTTTCTATTTCCTCTATATTACCATCTCTTACTACTTTTGCTTTATATGAGATGTAGTTTTTTAGTGATTCTATAGCCTTTTCGGCTCTAAACTCTTGCACAAACCCTAATATCCCATTTAGGATTATCAAAGAAAAGATGACGCCAGCATTCAAAAACTCACCAAGCAAAAATGACATTGCTGTAGAAAGTGCTAATATTACGACCAAAATGCCTTTAAACTGGTCCAAAAAAATCGAAAACGTACTTTTCCTCTTTTCGACTTTTATTTCATTTAGTCCAAATCTTTCAATATTCTTTTTTGCTTTTTCAGACAAAAGCCCTCTTTCATGAAATTCAAGAAGTTTAGTTATCATCTATAAAATTTTAATTCCTGTCAAGTATCTATAAACAATATTATTAAAAGACTCAAACTTTTATGATGAGCAAAGAGTATCTTAAAAAATTGAGCTAAATATTAAAACTCTTATATTTATTTTTAGATGTCGCAAGGTTACAATAGTATTGAAATTTCATAAAGCAAAAATTATAAAAACAAATATTGGTAGATGTTCTTCAGGTGGACAATCTAAAAAAATTTTGATAAAACGATACGACCAGATTTATTAAGATACGCGAAAAGTATTCAAAGCTAAACACAGCCACACAAGAGAACATAACTGGCATAAGGATAGTAAAGGCACTTTCACAAGAAGATTTTGAAATTGAAAAATTTTCATCAGCAAACCAAGACTAAAAGGAACAAAACATTCTTGTGGGACTTATCTGGGGAAGGTTCTTTCCTATGATTGAAGTTGTAACCTCTTTGCTTGTTTTGACTATTTTTGCATTGGGTGGTTTTATGGTGATAAACAAATCAATCACAATTGGTACTCTTATGACTTTTCAAGGGTATTTGTTGGGCAATTGTATGGCCTCTTATGTCATTGGGATGGATTATTTAGCATGGTAGAAAGAGCAAATGCCTTATGTAAAAGAGTTTTTGGACTTTTGCACACACCAATCAAAATCAAAGGAAAGCCTACCTCATATGAAGTCAAAGGGGGCCGGGTCAAGTTTGAAAACGTATATTTTAAACACTTTGGAAATCTCGTTTTAGAAGATATCAACTTTGAGATAAAACCTAAAATGAAAGTAGCTATCATGGGCCCAACTGGTTCAGGAAAATCATCACTTGTAAATCTTATACCTCGTTTTTATGACGTCTCAAAAGGAAGAGTTTTAGTAGAATGGATGAGGTAATAAAAGCTGCAAAGACCGTAAATGCCCATGAGTTTATAATGAAAATGGAAAATGGCTATGACACAGGAGTAAATGAAAGAGGAAGCAGACTTTCTATTGGCCAAAGACAGCTCATTGCCTTCGCGAAAGCTCTTTTAGCTGACCCAAAAATTCTGATATTAGATGAAGCAACATCTGCTGGGGATACTCAAACCGAGGTTCTCATTCAAGAAGCTATTGAAAGAATTACAAAAAACAGAACCTCAATAATTATTGCCCACAGGCTTTCAACAATTAGAAATGCTGATAGGATATTTGTAATTCACAATGGACAAATTGTGGAAGAGGGAAACCGTCAGGAACTCCTTGAAAAAAGGCTTTTATTATAATCTTTATACATCGCAGTTTAAGTACTTTGAAAAATGAAAAAGCCAAGATAAGTAAAAAGAGGCTGTTCTCAAAAAAATGAGTTTCAGCCTCTTTTTTGTCTTTTGTTTAAATTTTCTTGGCTTAAATCTTTAAGCCTGTCTTATGCTTGATATTTGTTGATTGAGAGCAAAAGTTCATCTTGCCACTTTTTATACAACGGAATCATATCATCTTTGTACTTTTTTAAAAGTTTTTCACTGTCAGGTTCTTTGTACAGTTCAAGAAGCTCTTCTAAACTCTTCTGTATTTCATCTTCTAAAGACATTGCACTTCGTACATCAAATTCAGTTTGAATTACTTTCAGGGCATTTGAAATACTCAAAAAAGCCTCAATAATATCGTTTAGAAGATAAAAAGAATCTTCAAACCTGAGCTCTGGAATCTGAACATTCACAATGTGGTCGAAAACCTCTGACATTGTAGATGTGAGCTCATTTACCTTTTGAATAATTTCTAAGTACTTTTCATTCATTTTTTTCTCAACCTTTCTTTTGATAATTTCTAAACTTACAATAAGGCCAATCTCATATGCTTTTATAATACCACAATCTCAGTAAAATTTCACCTCAAAATTGAAAAGGGCAGGAAGAAATCTCCCTGCCCTCTTTAATTACTTGAGCTCAACTTTTGCACCAACTTCTTCTAACTTCTTCTTAATCTGCTCAGCTTCGTCTTTTGAAACATTTTCCTTAATTGGCTTCGGAGCACCATCCACAAGGTCCTTTGCTTCTTTAAGACCAAGACCAGTAATCTCTCTTACAACTTTGATAACTTTAATCTTGTCAGCGCCAGGATCTGCCAAGATAACATTAAACTCTGTCTTCTCCTCAGCTGCTGGAGCTGCTGCCTGAGCACCTGCAACTGGAGCTGCTGCAACAGCAACTGGAGCTGCTGCTGTAACACCAAATTCTTCTTCTAATGCTTTTACCATTTCAGAAAGTTCTAAAACTGTCAGTGTTTTAATCTCTTCAATTAATTTTTGAACCTTTTCGCTTGCCATCTTCAAACAACCTCCCATTTTAAAATTTTTTTATTTATGTTAAGCACTCTGCTTTTTAGCAATAGCATCGAGTGCCAGAACAAGCTTTCGAATAGTACCAGAGAGTACATAAACAAGCCCAGACATAGGAGCATTCAAGCCACCAAGCATCTTTGCAACCAGTTCTTCTTTTGATGGAAGTTTTGAAAGTGCCTCAACCTCTTTTGCAGAAATAATCTTGCCTTCAATAAACCCGCCTCTAATTTCTAACTTTTCAAGGTCTTTTGCACTCTCTTTTAAAACTTTTGCCACTTTTACAGGATCATCATAAGAAAATGCAACAGCAATTGGTCCTTCAAAAAATTGCTCAAGCTCTGACAAATTATTCTCCCTAACTGCAAACGTAAAGAGCGTCTTCTTTACTACTTTGTACTCTATTCCAGCTTCTCTAAACTTTTTTCTCAAAGCAATATCCTGTTCGCTTGTAATTCCATGATTGCACACAATGACACCTGCTTTTGCTTTCGAAAGCTTTTCTTTGTACTCAGCCAGAAGCTGCTCTTTCAATTGCCTTGATTTTGGCAATAAACTCACCTCCTGTATCCATAAATTATTAAAGCCTCTTTAAGTTTACCTTAAAGAGGCTGTAATTATCCTGCCTTCGGCTAACAATAAAGATTAAACACATCTTGTTAGCCGATGGACGTAAAATAATTACAACCTCGGTAGGCAAACTTTAAGCAAAGCACTTTTTCATTAGTGCTTTGCACCTACTGTCTTCGGTTGTAGAATATTCACTTTTTTAGCTATTTTTTTCGAAATTACATTGGTTTTAATGGATTAATCTTTATTCCTGGGCCCATTGTAGTTGCAACAGTAATACTTCTTATAAACTGTCCCTTCGCTGCAGGTGGTCTTGCTTTGATTATCGCATCCATAAGTGTTCTGTAGTTCTCAAGAAGCTTTTCCTTACCAAATGAAACCTTTCCAACTGGGCAATGAATTATACCCGTCTTGTCAATTCTAAACTCTATTCTACCAGCTTTTGCTTCTTTTACAGCCTTTGCAATATCCATTGTTACTGTTCCTGATTTTGGGTTTGGCATAAGACCTTTTGGACCCAATATTTTACCAAGCCTTCCGACTGAAGCCATCATATCAGGTGTTGCGATACATACGTCAAAGTCTGTCCAACCTTCATTTTGAATCTTTGCAACAAGTTCTTCTGCTCCTACATAATCAGCACCAGCTTCTTCGGCTTCTTTTGCCTTGTCACCTTTTGCAAATACAAGTACTCTTACACTTTTACCTGTTCCATTTGGAAGAACAACCGTACCTCTTACTTGCTGGTCTGCATGTCTTGGGTCAACGTTGAGTCTTACATGCACTTCTACTGTTTCGTCAAATTTAGCATAAGATGTTTTTAAAGCTAAATCAATAGCTTCTTCTGGATCATATAACTTCGTTTTGTCAACAAGTTTTGCTGCTTCTTGATATTTTTTGCCTCTGAACATTCCTACTTCAAAACCTCCTTCGTTGTGGTATTTGCGGTTTTAAATAACCTCCCACTTTCTTCTCAAAAGCTGTGCGAGGACAAATTAGTCTTCCACAACAATTCCCATGCTCTTCGCAGTTCCTTCGATAGTTCTCATTGCTGCTTCTAATGATGCAGCTGTCAAGTCTGGCATCTTTTGTTCAGCAATCTTTCTGATTACATCTCTTTTCAAAGTAGCAACCTTTTGCTTGTTTGGTTTTGGTGAACCACTCTCAATTCCCGCAGCTTTTTTCAGTAAAACTGATGTTGGTGGAGTTTTTGTAATGAATGTAAATGACCTATCAGAATATACTGTTATAACAACTGGGATAATAAGCCCAGCATCCTTTGCTGTTCTCTCATTAAACTCTTTGCAAAACTGCATAATATTAACACCATGCTGACCTAATGCTGGTCCAACTGGTGGTGCTGGCGTTGCTTTTCCTGCCGGAATCTGAAGCTTAATTTGTGTTAAAACTTTCTTCGCCATTTTGAATCTGTCACCTCCCACCTTTTTGTCTATGTTAAAACTTTTCTACTTGGTGATAATCAAACTCTACAGGCGTCTCTCTTCCAAATAGATTCAGCATTACCTTTACTTTCTTTTTTTCTTTATTTATCTCAATTACAGGCCCATAAAAATCTGCAAATGGACCAGAGATGACCTTTACATTATCACCGACTTCAATATCAAATACCTCAATCACTTCTTCTTTTATACCCATTGCCTCAATTTCTTCATCGGTAAGAGGAGTGGGTTTAGATTCTGGTCCTACAAACCCAGTTACACCTCTTACACTCCTAATTGTGTACCAGATGTCATTGTCCATTACAGCTTTAATTAAAACATACGAAGGAAATTTCTTTTTTTCTTTTACAATCTTTTTGCCATCTTTAATTTCTGTCACAAGTTCAGTAGGAATCCTGATATCTAATATTTTATCAGAAAGATTTCTATTTTCAATTATCTTTTCTAAATTTGCTTTTACTTTGTTTTCATACCCAGCATAGGTATGAATAACATACCACTTTGCTTCCTTATCACTCATCTTGAAGGGCTAAAAGCCCGCCCTCCTTTTTCTTAATTGATTCTTCTACTGGAATTGCTATCTTACCTTAAGTAATAACTTAAAGATAAGCTGCTCGTACACGACGTCAGCCAGTAAAATAAATACTGTGAAAAATAACGTAAACGCTAAAACAACAATTGTGTGTTTCATAACTTGCTTTCGAGAAGGCCATACTACCTTCTTCATTTCAATTTTTACATCTCTAAAAAACTTTACTGTTTTTGTCCACCATTCTTTAAATGTTACTTTTTTTCTGTTAGAAACGGATTTTACAATTGGTTTTTCTACTTTTTTCTTCTCCACCATCATCCACACATCCTCTTTTTTTAACTACTTGGTTTCTCTATGAATGGTGTGCTTTCGGCAAAACTTGCAGTACTTTCTTAGCTCAAGCCTGTCTGGGTCATTCCTCTTGTTTTTTTCAGTGGTGTAATTTCTGTTTTTGCACTCTGAACATTCCAGATGAATTATCATCCTCGCCCCTTTTGCTGCCATTTTATTCTATTCACCTCCGCTACCCTAAAACCTTTTAAAATGACTGCTTTCTTTGTTTTCAGCTTAGATTTGTATTACCATCTCTTATTCAATTGCAAGCACAAAATTAGCAAAAAAAAATATGCCTTTTTTATTTGACTTTTTAAATCTATCATAAACAATTAAAATTGTCAACAACTAAAATGGAGCCCACGACCGGGATCGAACCGGCGACCTCCACCTTACCAAGGTGACGCTCTGCCTACTGAGCTACGTGGGCATTTATAAAAATAAAGGGGCTTTTTACCCCCTTTATTTTTAACTCCTGGAGCGGGTGATGGGAATCGAACCCACGCTACCAGCTTGGGAAGCTGGTGTTCTACCATTGAACTACACCCGCATCGTAATTATATTTTAATACTATTTTTTGAAGATGTAAAGAGTTTTTTAATCTAACAACCCTTTGCTTTTGAGATATTCATTTAACTCATCAACAAGCTTTTGAGCATCTATCCCATGCAAAGCACAAGCTTCTTCAATGCTCTCACCTTGTGCTGATGGGCATCCTAAACAATGAAGCCCATTGTTCAAAAATATAGGAATAGTTCCTCTGTCAATTTTGAGCACATCAGCAATAATTGTATCAGGAGTTATTCTCGGCATTTTCTTGCCTCCTTCATTTAGATATTGACATAATGATATTTACATCAATTGATATTATACCACAATTTCAATAGGAATTCTATCTTTTTTTCTGAAGATAAAATTTTGCTACCGTTAAATCAGAATCCTTGTCAACATCCTGTCCAATCTCAGGGTATGTAGAGATAATGGCCTTAGCTTTTACTTTGAACACCTTTGAAACTCTCTTTTCCACCCGCTGAATTGAAAGTTTCTTTGTTAAAAAGAGCAAAAGAATAGTTGGCCCTATCAACCTTGCCATCGCGATAGGGTTTTTCCGCTTTTCAACAAGTTTTTCAGCAAGCCTGTAGCACCTGTCGAATACTGATGGATTGATAATTATTGCATTCCCACCTGTAAATGTCCCCTCTTTTACTGTTCCATATGTTCTTTTCATTTGAGGATACTTTTCATCGTTTATACTTTTTTCGACAATAGGGTAGCAAATATCAGCACCTGTTTTTATTGACTCTTCAATAAAATGATCTATGGCTTCAGAAGTTATAAATGGTAAATCCGAAGTTAGAAACAATATTTTTTTATTACTATTTAGATATTCAATTGCTTTTTTTGCATTCTTCATGATTGATGTATCTTCTTCTATAAACTCTACCCTTGGATATTTTGCTTCTAATACTTCTTTAAGTCTTAGAGGCCCTACTACGACTATTCGTGAAACATACTTTGAATTGCACACGGCATCTAAGACATATTCAATCATGAACTTATCATTCAGTTTTATTAATGCTTTACATTCATAAGGGGTCCCTGATTTGCTCTTATCAGAGCCTGCTAATATTACAGCATTTACCATATTCTTCACCTTTTTGTTAAAATTTCAAGCCTTTAATTAGTTCTATCTCTTGATTTTTTATATGCTCTTCTGCCACCTTTTGTGCTTTGTCTGCATCTCCACTTAAGATTGCTTCTACAATTTCTTTGTGTTCATTTAATAGATTTTCACTTTTTCTGTATATCTCCTTTAGATATATAATCCTAAATCTTGTAATCTGTTCTCGCAAATTATTGATGATATGTTGAAGTTTTTCATTTTTTGCACCCACATAGATGATATCATGTAACCTAATATCATCGTTTATCATGCCTTCAATGTTACCCAGCTTAAAATTCTTTTCAAACGATGCCAGCACCTTTTTCAGCTCTTCTTTTTCTGATTTTGTCATCCTCTGAGCGGCAAGGCCTGCTGCTAACTTATCCAAAGCAGCTCTTATCTCCAAAACATCCATAATCTCTTTTTTAGAAATATCCGCAACATAAGCACCCTTACGGGGAAGCATTACAACAAGTCCTTCCAACTCAAGTTTTCTAATTGCTTCTCTGATTGGTGTTCTGGAAACTCCCAGCATCTCTGCAAGTTTTATCTCCATCAGTCTCTCGCCGGGCTTTAACTCACCATTGACAATCATGTCCCTGAGCTTTTCGAATACTATCTCTCTCAGTGGTTTATAGTTTTCTATCAAAAAATAATGCGATTCATTTTTCTCATTCATTTTTCTCACAACTCCTACTTTTGATTACTAAAAATTTAAATATCACATGTGGTAGTCAGGATTATCTCCTTAATAAAAACCTTTAGCCTGTCAACAGCTTTGAGAGCATCGTACTGGTTAGCAAATATCCCAAATACAGCAGGCCCACTTCCTGTCATGACAGTCCCAAGCGCATTGTTATTTCTCATAATGTCTTTAACTCTGTTTATTACAGGATACTGATTCACAGTAACAGTTTCTAAAACATTACACAAATTTTTGGCAATTTCTCGGACATTACCCTCTTCAATTGCTGCAATCATAGCATCTGTATTGGGCCTCTTTTTGATTTTGTTAAGGTCAAGAGCCTCATAAACTGCTTGAGTTGAAACATATACCTCTGGTTTTGCAATCAATATATTCATCTTTGGCACCGACTTTAGTTTTGTAACCTTTTCACCTATCCCCTCACAAAGGGCTGTACCACCAACTAAGCAAAATGGAACGTCTGCACCAATTTCTCTTCCAAGCTTGATTAGCTCATCTTGGCTTAAGTTTAGTTTAAACATTTCATTTAGTCCCCTTAAAACAGCTGCGGCATCAGTACTACCACCTGCTAAACCTGCTGAAATCGGAATATTCTTTTGAATATGTATCTTAACACCTTCTTTTACTCCAAAACGTTCTTTCACAAGAGCCGCAGCAATGTATGCATGGTTTTTGTTGTCAGTTGGAATGTTTTCACTTGAAGTTGTTACAATTATGCTATCTTCTTCTATCTTTTCAATATCGATTATATCATACAAATCTACTGTTTGCATTATCGTTTTGATCTCATGGTAACCATCATCTCTTTTTGAAATGACATCCAGTGTTAAGTTGATTTTTGCGTAAGCCTTTAATACCAATTCATTCCACACCTTTCACAATGATGTATTAACCAATTCAGAGATTGTATATTGTATTCTCCATTTAGTTATTTTATCAAAAAAAATTATAGAAATATTAGGAACATTTTCCTGAAATTCCCTTGAAAGTGTTATCTCTATATACAAGGTATTAACAAAAAAAGACCACTTTATTCATGGTCCTGCATTATCGTGCTCAATTATAATATTACACTATCTGTCCAAAAACTTGCAAGTCCTTTTAATGCGTTCTTTGCTACGAAAATTCCTAAAAAATTAATGGCGGAAGGGGTGGGATTCGAACCCACGGCCCGCGTAAAGCGGGTCACTGGTTTTCAAGACCAGCTCCTTAAACCACTCGGACACCCTTCCGCTTATTTTCAATTCTATTTTTTTCTCAGAGCAAGATTTATTATAAAACATCTTATCATATATGTCAATAACCCAAGGGGAATTAAAAATTTCAAAGTATTAGAAAACCTTAAATCACAAATTTGTTACTTGTTTAATATATTGTAAATGAAATTCTTTTTCAAGCTACGCACAAGGAAAACATCATGTGTGGAATTAGTGGCTGGATATGTTACTGGAAGGACATTTCAAACTGTGATGACATCATAAAAAATATGGCAGATGTACTCTTACACCGTGGCCCTGATGAAGGTGGTTTTTATCTTTCAAAAAATGCTCTTTTAGGTCACAGGCGACTTACCATAATCGATCCTGAAGGTTGGAAACAACCAATGGTAAAAGAGCACAACAATCAGAAGTATATCATAGTTTACAATGGAGAGTTGTACAATACCCCAGAGCTTAAAAAAGAATTACAAACTCAAGGTTATACATTCTCTTCTTACTCTGACACAGAAGTACTTTTAACATCATATATTCACTGGAAAGAAGAGTGTGTAAAACGTTTGAATGGGATATTTGCTTTCGCAGTTTATAACGAAACTACCAAGGAACTTTTTTTAGCTCGTGACCACTTAGGAGTAAAACCTCTGTTTTTCTCTCTAAAAAATGGTAACTTTTTGTTTGCTTCCGAAATCAAGGCACTCTTGAGACATCCTCTTATCTCTCCTGTAGTCGGCAAGGAAGGAGTATATGAACTTATAGGACTTTGTCCTGCAAGGTCACCCTTTTGTGCTATTTTTAAAGATATAATAGAGCTGCCTCCTGCACATTATGTCATATATGATCCAAAAGGTATAACAATAAAAGAATATTGGGAATTAAAGTTTCAAAGTATTGACAAAAATGTTGATTAAATAAAAGAGATGGTTAGAAGTCTTGTAATTGATGCAATTGAAAGACAGCTTGTATCTGACTTTGAAATTTGCTCATTCTTATCTGGTGGACTTGACTCTACAATTATTACAACAGTAGCTGCTAAAGCTTTAAAAAGAGAATGCAAAACGTTAAAGACATTTTCCATTGATTATAAAGAAAATAAACGGTATTACACCTTTAATATGTTTCAGCCCACGCTTGATACAGACTTTGCAAAAATAGCTTCGAAAGAAATTGGAACAGAACACACCATAATTGAAATTGACAACGATTTACTCTCAGAAAGTCTTTATCAAGCCACAGTTGCAAATGATCTTCCAGGAATGGCCGACATTGATTCATCACTTTTGCTATTTACAAAAGAAGTGAGAAAATATGCGAAAGTAGCTCTTTCCGGTGAATGTGGCGATGAGATTTTTGGTGGATACCCATGGTATTGGAACAGCATTTACAAAGATGTAAGTACCTTTCCGTGGTCGCCATCCTTGGATTTTAGGTTAAAACTCCTGTCTCAAAAATATTCAAAAGATGAGCTGAAAGAGTATGTAAATTCTAAATATCAGCAATCAATTTCAAAAATTATTTTACCAGAATCTGATCGGAAGAAGAACTAAGTCACAGGATCCTCTATTATCTAAATGTCAAATAGTTTATGCTCACTCTTTTAAACAGAAAAGACAGAATGAGTATGACAAACTCTCTTGAGGTAAGAGTCCCGTTTGCAGACTATAGACTTGTTGAATTTCTCTACAACATTCCGTGGAAAGTAAAATATCTTGAAAATGCAGAAAAAGGAGTTCTAAGAAGTGCATTTGAAGACTTAATACCTGAAATTGTAAAAAATCGCAAAAAGAGTCCTTATCCAAAAACCTATAATCCAAGATATTTGAAAAATGTAAGTGAAAAAGTCAAAAAGATCATAGAATCTCATTCACCAATTTTTGAAATTATCAATAAAGAGCAGCTCAAAGAAATTTTAGATAATCCTAACTTTACATTTGAAAAACCATGGTTTGGACAGCTCATGACACTTCCACAGTTTTTTGGATACATTGTACAACTCGACTTTTGGGCAAAACACTATAATGTAAATTTCGAATAAAAATAAAATTGTTGTTGTATTTTTATTCATTTTGAGATATAATTTTATCAGGCAATATTTAAGTATTGAAGTTACGATGTTATTTTGGTACTCTTATATACAAAAAGGTCAAAAAGGAGAATGAAAATGAAGAAAGCAATACTTGTTTTAGAAGATGGACTTACATTTGAAGGAATCTCACTTGGTGCAGAAGGTGAAACAATTGGTGAGGTTGTTTTCAATACATGTATGACAGGTTATCAAGAAGTGCTCACAGACCCTTCTTACAATGGTCAGATTGTCACGATGACTTACCCTCTAATAGGAAATTATGGCATAAACGATGAGGATGTTGAATCATACAAACCCCACGTTGAGGGTTTTATTGTAAGAGAAGCATGTAAAACACCTTCTAACTTTAGATCAAAAAAGACGTTAGACGAGTATCTAAAAGAACACGGTATAGTTGCAATTGAAGGTGTGGATACACGTGCAATCACAGAGCATATAAGAAACAAAGGTTCTATGCTTGGAATAATTTCAACAGAGACTGATAACAAAGAGTTTCTTTTGAATAAAATTGCAGAATATAAGAATCAAAAACCTCATTTAGTAAAAGAAGTCTCAACAAAAGAAATGTATAGAATAAAAGGAAATGGCAAGAGGGTTGCTGTGCTTGACTTTGGAATAAAGCAGAATATATTAAGAGAGCTATCAAAAAGAGGACTTGATCTGTATGTTTTTCCATACAATGCTTCACTTGATGAAGTAATGAAAGTAAATCCTGATGGATTTGTATTTTCAAACGGCCCGGGTGATCCTACTGATCTTGAAGAAATATTTGATACTCTAAAAAGTATTATAAGTCTCAAAAAACCTATCCTTGGAATATGTTTAGGACATCAGCTTTTGGGCCTTTGTTTAGGACTTAAGACATATAAGCTAAAATTCGGCCACCATGGTGGAAATCATCCCGTAAAAGATTTAACAACTGGCAAAGTCTACATTACCTCACAAAATCACAACTATGCAATTGAGTACAAAGAATACGACAAAATAAAGATAACCCATATAAATGTCAATGACAAAACTGTTGAAGGGTTTGCTCATTTAGACCTTCCAATTGTTTCTGTTCAATACCACCCTGAGGCAAGCCCTGGTCCACATGATTCAAAATACATTTTTGATCAATATATAAAGCTTTTGAATGGAGTGTAGCAAAAGATGCCAAAGAGAGAAGATATAAAAAAGGTTTTAATCATTGGCTCTGGACCAATAGTAATTGGGCAGGCTGCTGAGTTTGATTATTCAGGGACTCAGGCCTGCCGTGCTTTAAAAGAGGAAGGAATAGAAGTTGTACTTGTCAACTCAAATCCAGCAACAATTATGACAGACACTGAAATAGTTGACAGAGTGTATATTGAGCCAATTTCTGTTGACTATATTGAAGAAATAATAAAAAAGGAGAGACCACAGGGACTTTTAGCAGGCCTTGGTGGACAGACTGCTTTAAACATGGCATTTGAATTAGCTGAGGCTGGAGTGCTTGAAAAATACAACGTAAAACTTTTGGGAACATCATTAGAAACAATCAAAAAGGCTGAAGACAGAGAGCTTTTTAAAAAGACAATGCTTGAGATAGGCGAGCCTGTACCAAAGAGTATCATTGCTCATAATGTGGAAGAGGCTTTAGAATTTGCGAAAGAGGTTGGGTACCCTGTAATTGTCCGTCCTGCATATACTCTTGGTGGCACAGGTGGTGGCATTGCCTATAATGAAGAAGAACTCAAATACATCGCAAGTAAAGGTTTGAAACTTTCTCTAATTCATCAGGTTCTGATTGAGCAAAGCGTTCTTGGGTGGAAAGAAATAGAATACGAAGTGATGAGAGATAGTCAAGACAACTGTATTACCGTGTGCAACATGGAAAACATTGACCCAGTTGGAATTCACACAGGCGATAGCATTGTTGTCGCTCCTTCGCAGACCCTTTCTGATAAAGAATATCAGATGCTGAGAAGCGCTGCAATAAATATTATCAGAAGTCTCAAAATTGAAGGTGGCTGCAATGTGCAGTTTGCCCTAAATCCAAACAGTATGGAATATGTTGTTATTGAAGTAAATCCAAGGGTGAGCCGTTCTTCTGCCTTAGCATCAAAAGCAACAGGTTATCCTATTGCTCGAATCGCAGCAAAGATTGCAATAGGTCTTACACTTGATGAGATAATAAATCCAATTACTCAAAACACATATGCAAGTTTTGAGCCTTCTATTGACTATGTAGTCGTAAAAGTTCCACGTTGGCCTTTTGACAAGTTTGAAAAAGCTGACAGAAGACTGGGAACACAGATGAAATCAACCGGTGAGGTAATGGCAATCGGAAGAACATTTGAAGAAGCATTTCTAAAGGCAATAGACTCCTTAGATGTGAAAATCAATTACCAGCTTGGACTCAAGAAATTTGAAGAAATGCAGGATGATGAGCTTTTAGAGTATATAAAAATCCCCAATGATGAGAGGATATTTGCAATTTGTGAGGCACTGGCAAGAAACTATGACTGCAAATTTTTAAGTGAGCTTAGCAAAATTGATTTGTTCTTTATACAAAAATTCAAAAACATTGTAGAGATGTCAAAACAGCTCAAAAAGTATGACCTTGACTCTTTGCCATACGACCTTTTAAAAAAGGCAAAAAAACTTGGTTTTGGTGATTCTTATATTGCAAACCTTCTAAAAGAAGACGTAGATGATGTAATTGAAATAAGAGAAAAGTGTAAATTAAAACCTTCATTTAAAATGGTTGATACATGTGCGGGTGAGTTTGAGGCAAAAACTCCCTACTTTTACTCAACATATGAAAGTGAAACTGACCTTCAAGTTAGCTCGAACAAAAAAGCAATAGTTATTGGCTCTGGTCCTATTAGAATTGGGCAAGGCATTGAATTTGACTATTGTTGTGTGCACTCAATATTTGCACTAAAAGAAGAAGGTGTTGAGGCAATAATAATAAACAACAATCCTGAAACTGTTTCAACAGACTTTGACACATCTGACAAGCTCTTTTTTGAACCTCTTACAAAAGAGTGCGTACTTGATATTATAAAGCAAGAAAAACCTATGGGCGTAATTGTCCAGTTTGGTGGGCAGACAGCTATCAATATGGCTTCTTACATTGCTAAAAATGGAGTAAAGATTTTAGGAACATCAATGGAAAGCATTGACATCGCTGAGGACAGAGACAAGTTTTTGAACCTTTTAAAATCTCTTGAGATACCTCATCCTCAAGGCGGTTCTGCATACAACTTAGAAGATGCAATCAAAGTAGCAGAGCAGATTGGCTATCCGGTTTTGGTAAGGCCATCTTATGTACTTGGTGGTAGGGCAATGGAGATAGTCTACAGCAAGCAAGAGCTTGAAAGATATATTAAAGCGGCAATGGAAATTTCTATAAAGCATCCTATTTTGATTGACAAGTATATTGTTGGCAAAGAAGCAGAGGTTGATGGAATTTCTGATGGTGAGGACGTTTTAATCCCTGGTATTATGGAACACATTGAAAGAGCTGGTGTTCATTCAGGCGACAGCATGGCAGTTTTCCCACCTCATACGCTTTCAGAAAGTGTAAAAGAAAAGATTGTTGATTATACAATAAAACTTGCACGTGCCCTCAAAGTTGTTGGACTTTTTAACATCCAGTTTGTAATTGACAAGGATGAAAATGTATATGTCATCGAGGTAAATCCAAGAGCAAGCAGGACCGTGCCAATTTTGAGCAAAGTAACAGGAATTCCAATGATAAAGATAGCTACAAAACTGATACTTGGTAAAAAACTTAGAGACTTGGGATACAGAACTGGTCTTGTAAAAGAGCCTGACTTTTTTGCAGTAAAAGCACCTGTATTTTCATTCTCAAAACTCTCGAAAGTGGATGCGTATTTAGGACCAGAGATGAAATCAACAGGTGAAGTACTTGGAATTTCTAAAAATCTTAAGGTTGCTCTTTACAAAGCTTTTGTTGCATCCAATCATAAGTTTGTAAAAGAGGGTAGTTGTTTTATCATGGCACCTGAGAGCGAAAGAGATTCAATTTTACAAATTATAAGAAAATTATACGAAATAAATTATAGAGTATATATGCCTGAGAGTATGAAAAACATTGTAAAAGGTTTAAATGTTCAGTTTATAGACGAGAAAATTGCTGAAAAAATGCTAATGGAAGACAAATTTTCATTTATTATAAACATTCCATCAAAAGATTCAAATTACGAATTTGGGTTCAAAATGCGAAGACTTTCAGTTGAGTTTGGCATCACTACCTTGACCTCAATAGATACAGCAACTTACTATGTAGACGTGTTGACTTCACTTGATGAGCTTGAAAGAGATATTTACTGTTTAAATGACTTGTTCAAAGGAGAAAGGATGAAACAGTATGAGACATTTTCTTTCCTTAAATGAATTGACAAAAGATGAGATATTGTACTTGGTTGACCTTGCTTGTAGGCTAAAAAGTGAAGTAAAAAGAGGCTTTTTCTTTCCTTACCTTAAACACAAGACATTAGGTTTGATTTTTACTAAGGCTTCTACACGAACAAGGGTATCATTTGAGGTGGGAATCAATCAGCTGGGTGGATACTCGCTCTATCTTAGTAAAAATGATTTGCAGCTTGGTCGTGGTGAGACAATAGAAGACACTGCAAAGGTTTTGTCAAGGTATCTTGATTTGATTGTAATTCGAACATATGCTCAAAGTGAGGTTGAAGAATTTGCAAAGTATTCTTCAATCCCTGTTATAAATGGTCTTACAGATGACTATCACCCAACTCAGATAATAGCTGATTTTCAGACAATCTTTGAGGAAAAAGGAAGACTAAAAGATTTGAAAATTGCCTATGTTGGCGATGGAAATAATGTTGCAGCAACACTTTTGGTAGGTGCAAGTAAACTTGGACTTGATATAGCAGTGGCAACACCAAAAGGATATGAAATAAAAAAAGAAGTTGTTGACTTTGCTAAAGATGAGGCAAAGAGAAGTGGTAGCAATCTTATATTTACCGACAATCCAAGAGAGGCTGTAAAAGATGCAGATGTTGTCTACACAGACACGTGGGTTTCGATGGGGCAAGAAGAGGAAAAAGAAAAGAGGATAAAAGATTTTGAAGGTTACCAGGTAACTCAAGAGCTAATGAAACTTGCAAAAGAGGATGCAATATTCTTGCACTGTCTTCCCGCTTATAGAGGTTTTGAAGTTACTCCTGAGGTTATTGACGGTCCTCAATCCAAAGTTTTTGATGAGGCCGAAAACAGGCTCCATGCACATAAGGCTATTATGGTGTTTGTGTGTTTAGGGAGAATATGAAATAATTCTAAAAAGGGCTTCATATCAACAGCCAAAAAAATTGATATGGAGCCCTATTGTTTTTGTTTTCTATAAGACACTTCTAATTGCTTCTAAGAAACTTGCTAAATCTTCCTTTCCCTCATCAATCTTATTTATAATAGCACTTCCGATAACAATGCCGTCTGCTACCTCTTTAAACCTCAGCACATCTTCTTTGCTCTTGATTCCAAATCCTACTGCCAGGGGTGTTGAAGTAACTTTTTTTAGTTCACTTAATAGTTCATAAATGCTTTTGTCAATTTCGCCTTTAAAGCCTGTAACACCTTTTCTTGTAACACAGTAAACAAACCCTTTTGAAGTTCTTGCAATCATTTTTGCTCTTTCAATTGAGCTTATAGATACAAGGTCAATATAATGCACTCCATTTTCCCTGCAAGCATCCTTAAACTCAGCACTTTCTTCATACGAAACATCAGGTATAATCACTGCATCTGCGCCAAAGTCTTTGCAATCTTTGAAAAACTTTTCAATTCCCCTTTTGTAAACTGTGTTTGCATAAAGCATTATAGCAACAGGTTTGTCCTTTTTGAACTTTTCTATGCTGTAAAAAAGATGATCTAATTTCACACCTTCTTTCAAGGCTTTAACAGACGCTCTTTGAATAACCTCACCATCTGCAACAGGGTCAGAAAATGGAAAGCCGAGTTCCAAAATATCTACATAAGAATAGATAAGCTTTATATAATCAAGAGTTTCCTCCTTAGATGGATAGCCAAATGTTGTATAACCAATAAATGCCTTTTTCCCCTTCGATTTTAGATCCTCAAATTTCTTATCAATCAAATTCACCTTTAATCTTCCCTCCAAAATTGCAAAATAGTAGAAATATCCTTATCTCCTCTTCCAGAAAGATTTATAACAACCACATCGTCTTTTTTGAACATACCATTTCTTGCCCTTTTTACAACCTCTGCAATGGCATGAGAGCTCTCTAAAGCGGGGATAATCCCTTCCAGCTTACACAAAAGCAAAAATGCCTCTACTGCCTTTTCATCTTCTATCCCCACATACTCAACTCTTCCTATCTCTTTCAAATAAGCATGCTCAGGCCCAACCCCTGGATAGTCGAGACCTGCTGATATTGAATGTGTGTTTAAAATCTGACCATCTTCATCCTGCAACACATAAGTCTTTGCACCATGAAGTATGCCCACAGAGCCGCTGCAAAGTGTTGCAGCAGTCTTCCCAGTATTCACACCTTCACCTGCACCTTCAACACCTATCAGCTTTACCTCAGGCTCATCTAAAAAGGCTGAAAAAATACCAATTGCGTTTGACCCACCACCCACACATGCAAAAACATAGTCAGGTAGTCTTCCCTCTTGCTCTAAAATTTGCTTTTTTGTTTCATTGCCAATAACACTTTGAAAATATCTTACTATCCTTGGAAAAGGATGTGGGCCTGCAGCGGTACCAAAAAGATAAAAAGTGTAATCATATGTCTCACTCCAGTCACGCATTGCTTCGTTTATAGCATCTTTTAGCGTTTTGCTACCTTTGTCAACAACCCTCACACTGCTACCAAGCATCTTCATTCTCTGCACATTATGATACTGTCTTTTTGCATCCTCTTCGCCCATGAATATCTCACATTCCATGTCAAAAAGAGCTGCGACGGTAGCTGTTGCAACACCGTGTTGACCTGCACCTGTTTCAGCAATGAGTCTTTTTTTGCCCATGTGCTTTGCTAAAAGTGCCTGGCCTATACAGTTGTTTATCTTATGAGCACCTGTGTGGTTTAGATCTTCTCTTTTTAGGTATATCTTGACACCAAGGTGTTTACTCAGATTCTTTGCAAAGTAGAGTGGAGATGGTCTTCCAACATAGTTTTTGAGATAAAACTCATATTCAGATTTAAAATTTTCATCTTCGATTAGTCTCACAAACTCTTTTTCTATTTCTAAAAGAGCTGGCATCAATGTTTCTGGCGCATACATACCACCAAATCTGCCAAAATACTTATCCATTTTTAACTTCACCAACCTTGTATTTTGTTAATTTTTCTATGATAGTTTTCATTTTGTTAAAATCCTTAAATCCATTTGTCTCTATCCCTGAACTGATATCAATCCCAAGAGGATTGAGCGCAAGATATTTTTCAATATTTTCGGGTGTAATTCCACCTGCAACGATAAAATCAAAATCGGCATTTTTTGCAAGCTGAACTATATCTATCTCCTTCCCCTTTGGTCTGTCAAGAAGGATAAAGTCTACTATGTCCTTATAAATTTTTGATCTTTCAATGTCATTTACCTTCTCTACCTCGACTGCTTTAATAATCTTGAAACCTTGGCTTTTTAAGTATGTGATAAACTCGATACTTTCATTGCCATGTAGTTGTATAAAGTCAAGTTTTAAATCTTTACTTATACTTAAGACTTCGCTGAGAGTTTGGTTCTTGAAAACTCCAACCGATTTTATAGAAGGATTTTTCATAGCCAGCAGTCTCTTTGCAGTGTCTTTTTCAACTTTCCTTGGACTGTCGGCAAAGATCAAACCTATCATAGTTGGACTTAAGATGTTGCAGTACTCAACATCTTCTTCTCTTCTTATGCCGCAAAACTTCACTATCATATTCTCTCACCAATTATCTCAACAGGATTTTGAGTCTTCATAAAGGATGTTCCTATAAGACAGCCATCCACACCCAAAGAACGGATATACTCAAAGTCTTCTCTTGATTTTATCCCACTTTCGCTTATAACTGCTACATCTTTTGGAATATATTTCAAAAGTCTTTCTGTTTTTTTAAGGTCAATTGTTAAATCATCCAAATTTCTGTTATTAATCCCTATCAATTTAGCCCCGCAATTTAAAGCTTTTTCAATCTCATATTCGTTTTCAACTTCAACAAGAGGAACAATGTCAAGAATCTCTAACACCTTTATAAAAATGCTGAGCTGCTTCTCACTCAAGGCTTTTGTGATAAGTAAAGCAGCATCTGCACCGATTATTTTTGTCTGGTACAGTTGCCATATGTCGATGATGAAATCCTTCCTCAAAACAGGGAGAGAAGTAGCACTTTTGACATCCATCAAGTCCTGTTCAGTTCCCTTGAAAAAGTTCTTTTCTGTCAGCACAGATATTGCAAAGAACCCTAAGCTCTCATAAAGCTTTGCGATTTCTTTGACATCAACATTTTCAGAAATTATGCCTTCAGATGGAGATGCACGCTTTATTTCACCAATGATACAAAAATTCTCTTTTTTAAAGATCTCCTTGAACTTGTTTTCGCAAGATGTAGAAGTGCACTTTTCAATAGCTAATTTTTTCATTTTTGTAACTGGAACTAATTGTTTGCACTTTTCGACTTCTTTCTTCTTGACATCTAATATCTTTTCAAGTACACTCACTTTTTTAAGCCCCCACTTTATAGTGTTGTTGCAAATCTTTAAGCTTTAACATAGCATCACCTTTTTTTATTGCACTTTGGCACAAAGCAATACCTTCTTCAATATCATTTGCAACCTCGGCAATATAAAGAGCAAAAGCAGAATTTAGAACAACTGCCCAATAATAAGCAGAAACCTCGCCATTTAAAATACTCATCAGAATTTTTGCATTCTCTTGCGGGGTATATCCTTTAATATCATCAAGTGTGTACTCTATACCATACTCTTTTGGGTCTATGTAGTATTCTTTGACATTATCACCTTGCAACTCTAAAACTCTTGTTTTTTGTGAAACCGAAATTTCATCAAGCCCATCAAGGCTGTGGACAACGGCCGCTCTTTTTCTTCTTCCTTTCAAAACAGAAGCTATCTTTTCCTGTGCTTCACAATCAAAAGCACCAACAACTTGATAGTTCAAACTTACAGGGTTCAAAAGCGGACCTAAGATGTTAAAAACTGTTCTTATACCAAGCGACTTTCTCACATTTGCTACCTTTTTTATTGCTGGATGGTACACGGGTGCAAATAAAAATGCAAAATTAAGCCTTTCTAAGCCTTCTAAAATCTTTTGAGCTGATGCCTGAATATCTATTCCCAAATTCTCTAAGATGTCTGCAGAGCCAGAGTTGCTCGTAATACTTCTGTTACCATGTTTTGCAACCTTTAAATCAAAGCAGCTAAGAACTATCGCACTTGCAGTTGAAATATTGAATGTACCTTTGCCATCTCCACCAGTGCCGCATGTGTCTATGGTTTTTGGGTGACTATATTCAATCTTTTGAGCCTTTTCATAAAATGCGTCGACAAAAGCAGAAATTTCTTCTTTTGTTTCCCCCTTTGTTTTGAGTGCTGCCAAAAAAGCTCCAAACTTTATCTCATCAAGCTCGCCATCAAGTATGCTTTCCAAAAGTCTTTTTACTTGGACATAATCCAAATCTTTTTTTGCTGTTATAACCTCAAGCGCCTCTTTGAGCATCTTCTTTCACCTGCCCATAACACAAATCTAAAAAGTTCTGTAATATCTTTTCCCCATCAGGTGTCAATATTGATTCAGGGTGAAATTGAATTCCATATATTTTTAGCTCATCATTTAAAATTGACATAACCTCGTCATCTTCACTTACTGCGGCTATTTTGAGTCCCTGCAATGATGCTGTCTTTTCTACAACCAAAGAATGGTATCTGCCTGCAAAGAACCTGTCTGGCACACCTTTGTAAAGTGGACTTCTTTTACCTGCTTCTAATAAGTCTACTCGAGACCTCATTCCATGGTATATAGATTTTGCATGCACAACTCTTGCTCCAAAACATTCGCCTATCACCTGATGTCCCAAACATACCCCCAATATTGGGACTACCCCCGCGAACTTCTTTACTACCTCTGATGAAATACCTGCATCTTTGGGACTTCCTGGCCCAGGTGAGATTATTATTCCTGCAGGGCTTAGTTTTTGTATGGTGTCAATTGTAACCTTGTCGTTTCTAAAAACTACTACCTGAGTTTTGCTTGCAATCATCTGATAAATATTGAATGTAAATGAATCGTAGTTATCTATTAACAATATCATTCTCATCCACCTCCATAATTTTCAAAAAGGCTCTCAGCTTCGTTAAACACTCTTGATATTCATTCTCAGGAATAGAAAGATTAACAATTCCAGCTCCGCTCTGAAGAAGGAAAGTATTTTCTTTTTTGTCTTTTATGGCCATTCTGATTGCAATTGCCAAGTCAAGGGAGTCTTTATAAATATAACCTATTGCTCCCCCATAAAGTCCCCGTCTTTGACTTTCATATTTTTCTATAAGTTGCATAGCTCTTACCTTTGGTGCACCTGTAAGTGTTCCTGCCGGAAACACTGAAAGTATTGCTTTTATAAGATTTTTCTCTTCCAGCTCACCTGTGACAACTGAGTAGATGTGTATGAGGTTATAAAGCTTTTTTATTTGTAGATACTCTTCTACCTTTACCGTGCCGGCCTTTGAGATTCTTCCCAAATCATTTCTGGCCAGATCTACAAGCATGACGTGTTCACTGATTTCTTTCTTGTCTTTTAATATTTCTATCTTCTTTTGTCCAACATCATCACCATCATTGATTCTGTATGTGCCAGCAATAGGAAATGTCTTTACAATGTTTTTCTCCTTTTTAATCAGCGTCTCTGGTGAAAAACAAACAATCTGCTCATCTTTGGTATTTATTACAATAGAATACTCAGACGGATTCTTTTCTTTCATTTTGTAAAAGAGCTGGTTTGTTGAAATATCGCTTTTTATCTTTATCACTTGAGACAGTACAATCTGAAAAATTTCTCCATTTCTTATATCCTCTTTTGCTTGTTTGACTATGCTGATGTAGTAATCTTTTGGTGTGTTGTACAAAACTCTACTTGTTACTTTTTTGGTATTTTTATTAAATTTGACAAAGTCTTTGCCTTTGAATTCAAGCCCTTTAGGAATAACTACTTTGCTAATCCCTGAGATTTTGTCAACCAAAAAATTCTTTTTGTATACAGTGAATACGATATATGGCTCATCAGTAGAGTAAATATCTTCTATTAAATTTATGGCATGGTAATTAAACCGTGTTGTAATGAAGGCATTCTTTTCAATAAGATGCATTAAGATGTTATTGGTCTTTTCTAAAACTTCTTTGTACTCAATTATTTTAGTAGAACTATCTTCAAATTCAATTCTGTTTCCAAACACCTTAATGGACAAAAGAATATCATAACAGAATGCTACTATTTGAGAACTTTCGAAGTAAAAGTAATCTTCTTTTATTGACTCAAAATCAATATGAGATATGTCTATTGAATTGTTGGAATATTCCTCAAAGAAAGGAATATTATAAACTGCACCTTGATAACGAAAAAGCCCCGATGAGCTATCGGGGCGCACGTATGCCGCCTTCTTCATCTTGTAGCTCATCTCCTCTCCTCTCTTCTATTCTCATCTCGTCTCGTCTCATCTTAATTTAAAAACTCTGCTTTTTCTATTCCTTGTGTAATTTTATACTTTATCTATAAGATCTTTCTCACCTAACTCCAGTTAATTTCAGTATATCAAAAAATCTAAAATCTTGCAATGGGAAACTCTGGAAAATCGAAAAATTGTAACTTAGAGAATTATCAACTCTTTTGTAGAGCTTGTCAAAACCTTACACCCGTCTTTCTTTACAACTACCATATCTTCTATTCTCACACCACCCAAGTCTTCAATATAAATGCCTGGCTCAACTGTTACAATCATATTTTCTTCTAAAATTGTCTCTGACTTTGGCGAAAGCCTTGGAAGCTCATGTATCTCAAGGCCAACTCCATGTCCCAATGAGTGCCCAAACCTTTCCATGTAGCCAAAACATCCTATATAATCTCGAGCAATTTTATCTACCTCAAGGCATTTGAGTCCCTCAGTTATAAATTCTTCTGCTTTTTGCTGTGCTTCTTTTACAATATTGTATATGCGAATCATAGTATCATCAGGACTACCAACAAATATTGTTCTTGTCATATCTGACATGTAACCGTCATATATGCAACCAAAATCTATTATCACTGCATCCCTATATTCTATCTTTTTATTTGTAGCTGTACCGTGTGGGAGTGAACTTCTCTTTCCAGATGCAACAATGGGCTCAAATGAAAACCCTTTTGCACCATTTTTTAATATAAAATAGTTAAGCTCTGCAACAATTTCGTTTTCTGTAACACCCGGTTTTATAAAATTCAGAATATGTTCAAAAGCTTTATCTGTAATTTCAACAGCTCTTTTTATAAGCTCAATTTCATCTTCATCTTTAAGAGCTCTTATTTCATCAATGCTAAAGGAAAGAGGATAGATTTTTTCACCTATTTTTTCTTTCATCTCAGAAAATGTTGAATAGGTGAGGTTGTACCCCTCAAAATAAAGTGAGTCTATCTGATTTTGAGAGAGTATATCCAAAACAGTTTCAAAAAGCTTTCCTTTATAGTCAATAATCTCAAATCCACACGTTTCTTTTTTAGCTTGCTCTATATATCTGAAATCTGTGAGAAGATATCTTTTCCCATTTCTTGTAAGTAGTAAAAAACTCTCATCCCCTTTGAAGTTGCTAAGATATCTAACATTCTCTTTTTTTGATACAAATACTGCCTCAATTTTTTCATCTTTATCGAAAAGTTTTTCAATTCTGTTATCAATCACTTAATATCCCTCACCTTTGTATTTTAGTTGTCTCGATTTAAAATCTCTTTTAGCGCATACAGTGCAATTATATAGCTCTTGATACCAAAGCCTGAAATTTGCCCTATACATGCGGGTGCAATTACACTTCTTTTTCTGAACTCTTCTCTTGCGTGAATATTGGAAATATGAACTTCAATGGTTGGAAGGTTGACGGCCTTTATTGCATCGTGTATAGCATAACTATAATGAGTGTAGGCACCTGGGTTGATAATTATACCTTCTATATTCTCCTCAAGTGCTCTGTGGATTCTATCTATTATTTCACCTTCATGATTTGATTGAAAAAAAAGGACATCTAACCCGAGTTCACTCGCTTTTTTCGATATTATTTCTAATAGTTCATTATAAGTTGTTGTGCCATATATATTTTTCTCTCTAACACCCAAAAGGTTAAGATTAGGTCCATTTATAATCAAAATCTTTTTCATTTTATTTCTCCCATCCTCTTTTCTAATATTTCCAGGTATATCTTCTTTAGCACAATTGCATCTTCACTCATATAATCTTTTGACTCACAGATAATAACAGGCTCAAGCTTTAGCTCAACAAGGGCTTCGGCCAAAGGTTCAAAGTCAGGTTCATATTGTTTGTCTTCATAGTTCCAGTGTTTCTTTTCTCCTTGTGATGTGTATTCAATTCTGCTAAAATGGCTGTGAAATCTTTTCATTCTTTCATATCCAAGCTGGTCAATAAATTTTTTCAAAAGAATCACAAAATCTTCTTTAGTCTTTAAACTCCCACCAGTAAATGCATTTATATGTCCAAAGTCAACTGTCGGAAGAAGAATTTCGTCCAACTTGCATATTTCTATTATCTCATCCACACTTCCAAGGTTGTTTTTCTTACCCATTGTCTCAGGACACAAAAAAATTCCTTCTGCTTTCATTTCCTTGACTACATTTACAACCTCAAGTATAGCTTTTTTGGCTGTCTCAAAAGCAAGTTTTCTGTCAACCTTTGCACAAGAACCAGGATGAAACACAATCCGCTCAGCTTTCATTTCTTTTGCAATTTCAACACATTCATAAATATATTCTTTTGACTTTTGCAATTTTTCTTCCTCTTGACTGCCAAGGTTTATATAATAAGGAGCATGAATAGATATAAGTATATCATACTTTTTGGCTTCTTCTCCTATTTGCCTTGCTTTCTCCTTTGAAATGTTTACACCCTTATTGCATTGATATTCATAAGCTGAAAGCCCTATAGAATGAAGCCACTTTGGTGCTTCAACACTGGACTTGTATCCTGCATCGTAAAAGCTCTGGGAGTTACCTGCAGGCCCAAACCTTGTCATTTCCAACTCTCCTTTGCCATATGGATTGAAATTATCTTCTCAGCTACAAGATCAGGACTTAAGATATCTGTGTTTATCTCAAAATCACAGTTCTTATAAAACGGCATTCTCAGGTTCATAAGTCTTATAATGTTGCTAAGTTTGTCACCATTTTTCAGAAGCGGTCTTGTGTTATCATCTTTTAACCTTTTTAGAATACTTTCAGGAGATGCGTACAAAAAATAAATGACTCCATTTTTTCTTAAAAGTCTTACATTTTCAGGATCCAAAACAACTCCTCCACCTGTTGATATAACAACGTTTTCAAGCTTTGAAACTCTTTCAATAACTCTTTTTTCGCATTCTCTAAATTTTTTCTCGCCATGTATTTCGAATATCTGGTCAATTGTCAGCCCAAACTCTTTTATTATCTCAGAGTCGGTGTCAACAAGATCAATCTTCAATTTTTCTGCAATTAATCTCCCTATGGTTGTCTTGCCACTTCCCATAAATCCTGTTAGGACAATGTTCTTCATTTTAATATACCTTTCCTTTTTTAATAAGCCGTATAGTGTGAAAGTTTGTATTTATTATACCATAAAATCTTTATATTGAAAAAATAAAAAGACCATTCTTACAATCGAATGGCCTTATTAAAAATATTTTACTTTCTCACTTTCTATTGAGTCTTTATAATCTCAATGTAGTTCATAAAATCTTTGAGCATTGCCCAGCCTTGTAAGCCTTTTTCTGTTTTTATAAGGTACCAATCGTAAAGTTTATTGTTCTTCTTCGATTGATCTTTGAACCAATTAGATGTGTCGCACCCTACTATTTCTATCTTTTCTCCCTTTCTTGTAATTGTTAGTTTGCTGCTTTTTTGGTCTCTATAAGAGTACAAAACAAAGGGTTTTTTAACATATGCAAAAACACCAACATTGTACAACTCTTGTGGAGTAAGTTTTAAGGTCCGTACACCAGAAAGTGTCTGGCTTAAGACATATATTTCTCTTTTTATCCAAAAGTCCATATTTACTTCAACGATAACTTCTTTATTTCCAAAAATGAGCGGTTTTGAATCTGAGCTAAGAAGTTCTTTGAGCGCTTTACCTTTATGATAATCTAATATCACATACTTTTCACCCTTATTTGACTTATAATGAAACAGAACTTCTTTGTATTGATCACTGCTGTCTATATCTACTATTTCAGTTCCAATTACCTGTAAAATATTTTCTTTTGGTTGATAAAAGGCACTGTTTACACTCAACACATACTTTTTCTGGCTTTTATCCAGCCAAACGCTTATTGTATCTACCTGCGAGTCTGAGTTCAAATCCACCTGCTGCTGGAAAACCAATTCTTTTTGTATATTTTGCTTTACAGATTTTGACGCTTTTTGAACTGAAGCCGGCAATTTATTTAAATTTTTTGCACTTGCTGTCATAAACAAGCTTTCGATAATAAGGGCTATTATCAATGAAATTATAAGTAATATCAGGGCCTTTGCTATCATTCTCCTAAGCATTTTCGTTCATCCTTTACATAATGTCTGTCTTTCTAATTATAATCATACCCTATCAAAAAAAGGGTATCAATACTGGTAAGCAAATTTACAAGATTTCTTAATATTTTTGTAATCCAAATCACTTTGAACTTTTTTGTATCTCAGAACGCTTAATTTATAGCAGGAGTAATAAGCAGTAGATTGGAATAGATTAACAGAAGAGTCAACGAAAGAGAATAAAGATACTCTCCATAAGTTTATTGAACGTAATATAGAATTCTATCTGAATTTTGTAATGAAAATCTCTGCTGAATATCATCTTGTCTAAGATGTTACACAATAAGTCCTTTTAAGAGCTATCATAAACGTAAACAAGTTCTTATTCGACGTAAAGTTTCTGACATGGCCTCTAAGGACCTGTATTAACATATATAAAAGCTTTTTTATACTGACATAAGTACAAATATATTAGATGGAAGATAGGTATTGTTAAAAATATAACATTTACACAAAAAATAAAACAAACAAACCCGGCAGCCACCTACTTTCCCGTGCCGTCGCCAGCACAGTATCATCGGCGTTGCGAGGCTTAACTTCCGTGTTCGGAATGGGAACGGGTGTTTCCCTCGCTCTTTCGCCACCGGATTTGTTTGCTTCTTCTTACCTTTTTTCAGCAGCCTCGCAAGTGAATAGGGTAAGGCGCTATACCGGTCAAGCTCCTCGGGCCATTAGTACCGCCTTGCTCAACGCCTCACAGCGCTTACACATGCGGCCTATCTACCTGGTAGTCTTCCAGGGCCCTTACCACCCTTTTAGGGTGTGGGGTATCTCATCTTGGGGTGGGCTTCACGCTTAGATGCTTTCAGCGTTTATCCCATCCGGACTTGGCTTCCCAGCCGTGCCCCTGGCGGGACAACTGGTAAACCAGCGGTCCGTCCAACCCGGTCCTCTCGTACTAGGGTCAGCTCCCCTCAAATACCCTGCGCCCGCGGCGGATAAGGACCGAACTGTCTCACGACGTTCTGAACCCAGCTCACGTACCGCTTTAATGGGCGAACAGCCCAACCCTTGGGACCTACTTCAGCCCCAGGATGCGATGAGCCGACATCGAGGTGCCAAACCTCCCCGTCGATGGGGACTCTCGGGGGAGATCAGCCTGTTATCCCCGGGGTAACTTTTATCCGTTGAGCGACGGCTCTCCCACTTGAAAACCGCCGGATCACTAAGCCCGACTTTCGTCCCTGCTCGACCTGTCGGTCTCACAGTCAAGCCACCTTAACGCCTTTGCACTCCTACCGCACGATTTCCATCCGTGCTGAGGTGACCTTTGGGCGCCTCCGTTACCCTTTAGGAGGCGACCGCCCCAGTCAAACTGCCCACCTGGCAGTGTCCCATCACTCGGTTCAGAGTGTCTGGTTAGTGCCCCAGTGCACCCAGGGTGGTATCCCACCGGCGGCTCCAGGGAAGCTGGCGCCTCCCCTTCTCAGCCTCCCACCTATCCTGTACAGGGCACACCAAAACACAGTGCCAGGCTGCAGTAAAGCTCCACGGGGTCTTTCTGTCCAACCGCGGGTAACCAGCGTCTTCACTGGTACCACAATTTCGCCGGGCACACCGCCAAGACAGCGCCCAAGTCGTTACGCCTTTCGTGCGGGTCGGAACTTACCCGACAAGGAATTTCGCTACCTTAGGACCGTTATAGTTACGGCCGCCGTTCACTGGGGCTTCGGTTCGGAGCTCATCACCCCTCCCCTTAACCTTCCAGCACCGGGCAGGCGTCGGCCCCTATACCTCGCCTTTCGGCTTAGCAGAGACCTGTGTTTTTGATAAACAGTCGCTTGGGCCTCTTCCCTGCGACCCTGAAGCTCATCACCTCAGGGCACCCCTTCTCCCGAAGTTACGGGGTCAGTTTGCCGAGTTCCTTAGCGGTGCTTAACCCGTCCGTCTGTGGATACTCTCCTCGCCCACCTGTGTCGGTTTCCAGTACGGGCACCTGCCTTCGCCTACGCGACGCTTTTCTTGGCAGTGTGAAGCACGGCACTTCGCCTACTTTACCTTCGGCTCCCCATCACGGCTCACGGTTGTCGGGTGTGCGGATTTGCCTACACACCCCCGCTCGCCGCTTGGCCGGGGTCAACCAACCCCCCGGTTGCCTGCTCCTCCTGCGTCCCGCCCCGTAGGATAACCTCCGGCAGGTGGCTCA